>JBEKCN010000354.1:0-5149 GCA_050014855.1 Streptosporangiaceae bacterium
CTTGCTCAGCCCGGTCAGCCCGAGGCCGGCGTCGCCGAGGTACGAGCCGTCCCCGGTGTACGCGGCCGGCCAGTCCGTGGCGGGGGCACCGGGGCCGATGTCCTGCTCCGCGAACCACGCCGGGGGCGGCTCCACCACCGGGCGGACGTCCAGGCCGAAGGCGGCGGCGAAGTCGAGGTCACGCTGATCATGGGCCGGCACCGCCATGATCGCACCGGTGCCGTACCCCACCAGGACGTAGTCGGCGATGAACACCGGGATCGGCTCGCCGGTGGCCGGATTGGTGGCGTACCGGCCGGTGAACACCCCGGTCTTGGCGTCCATCCCGGCGGTGCGCTGCCGGTCGCTGCGCCGCGCGGCCACCTCCTGGTACGCCACCACCGCGTCCCGTGGCGTCCATGTCCCGGCGCCGTCGCCCGCGAGCTTCCGGCCCTCCGGGTACATCCATTCGGGCGGCGTTCCGTCCGGCCACGATGCCGGGGGCAGCCGGTCAGCCAGCGGATGTTCCGGGGCCAGCACCATGTACGTGGCGCCCGGCAGCGTATCCGGGCGGGTGGTGAATACCTCGATCGTCAGCTCTTCCCCGGCCGTCCGGGCTACCTCAGCGACCGGCAGGTCGATCAGGGCCCCGTTGCTCGGGCCGATCCAGTTCCGCTGCTGCTGCTTGATCGACTCGGGCCACTGCAGTGGGTCCAGGTCCGCGATCAGCCGCTCGGCGAACGCGGTGATGCGCAGCATCCACTGCCGCAGCGGCCTGCGGTAGACGGGGTAGTTGCCGATGTCGCTGCGGCCGTCCGGGGTGACTTCCTCGTTGGCCAGGACCGTGCCGAGACCGGGGCACCAGTTCACCAGCTCTTCGGAGCTGTAGGCGAGCCGGTAGCCGTCGATCACCGCGCGCTGCTCCAGGTCGGTCAGCTCGCGCCAGGGCGTGCCGGACGGCGGCTCCCGCCGCCCGGCCTCGAACTCGTCGATCAGGTCACCGATCGGCCGGGCCCTCCCCGTCCGCTCGTCCACCCAGCTGTTGAAGATCTGCAGGAAGATCCACTGCGTCCACCGGTAGAACGCGACGTCCGTGGTGGCGATCTCCCGCCGCGCGTCGTGCCCCAGCCCCAGCCGGCGCAGCTGCCGCTGCATGTTGGCCACGTTGGCCTCGGTCGTTACCTGGGGGTGCTGGCCGGTGTCGATCGCGTACTGCTCCGCCGGCAGCCCGAACGCGTCATAGCCGAGGGCGTGCATGACGTGCCGGCCGTTCATCCGCTGGTAGCGGGCCAGCACGTCGGTGCCGATGTAGCCGAGCGGATGGCCGACGTGCAGCCCGGCACCGCTCGGATAGGGGAACATGTCCAGCACGTAGAACGTCGGCCGGCCCTTCACCCGGTCGAACCCGCCCGACAGCGGCCCCACCGGGTTGGGGGAGTTGAAGGTCCCCTCGTCCGCCCAGCGCCGCTGCCACCGCGCCTCGATCTCGCTGGCCAGCCGTGCGTCATACCGGAACGGCGGTGCCGCGTCCGGCTCTCGGCTGGTCACCCGCTCTCGCCGCCGCCCGCCGGGCCGCCACCGCCCGTCGCTTTGCTGTTCCTGCCTTTAGCTGCGGCGCCGCCCGCCGCTTTGCCGCTGCTGCCTTTGGCCTCGGTGCCGCCCGCCGCTTTGCTCCTGCCCTTAGCCTCGGTGCCGCCCGCCGCTTTGCCGCTCCCGCCTTTAGCCCTGGTGCCGCCCGCCGCTTTGCCGCTCCCGCCGTCAGCCCCGCCGGCCGCTTCGCTGCCGGCGGTCAGCGCCTCGAGCAGGTCGTTCATCCGGTTGACGAAGGCCGCGGGGTCCTCGATCCGGGCCCCCAGCGTGAGGACCGCCTGGCTGAACAGCACCTGCGCCCAGTCATCCAGACGCGGGTCGTCCAGCCGGTGGTTGAGCCGTTCCACCAGCGGATGCCCCGGGTTGATCTCCAGCACGGGCTGGCTGGGCACGCCCGAGCCGCGCATCCGGCGGACCAGGTTCATCTCGATGTCGGGCTCGTTGGCCACGATGCACGCGGGGGAGGTGGTCAGCCGGCTGCTGACCCGCACGTCGTATACCTGGTCGCCCAGCAGTTCCTTGAGCCGGCCGGTCAGCGCCGCGAACTCCGTGCCCGCCTTCTGCGCGGCGGCCTTCTCGGCCTCGTCCTCCAGGCTGCCCAGGCCCGCGGCGCCCTGGGCCACCGACTGCAGCCGGTGTCCGTCGAACTCCTGCAGGCCCGTCACCACCCAGCTGTCCACCGGCTCGGTGAGCAGCAGGACCTCGACGCCCTTGGCCCGGAAGGCCTCCAGGTGCGGGCTGCTGGCCGCGGCGGCGCCCGGGGCCAGCAGGTAGTAGATGCTCTCCTGGCCCTCCTTCATCCGGGCCACGTAGTCGCTGAGCGAGACGCTGGCCTCACCGGGGCTGGACGCGGTGGAGTTCGCGGTGGAGCTGAAGCGCAGCAGCCGGGCCAGGTCGTCCCGGTTGGTGTAGTCCTCCGGGATCCCCTCCTTGAGCACCGCGCCGAACTGGGACCAGAACGTGGCGTACTTGTCCGGCTCCTTCGCGGCCATGTCGGCCAGCAGCTTCAGCACCCGCTTGACCGCGCTGGAGCGGATGTGGCTGACCGCCCGGCTGCCCTGCAGCAGCTCCCGCGACACGTTCAGCGGCAGGTCGCTGGAGTCGATCACCCCGCGGACGAACCGCAGGTACGCGGGCATCAGCTGGCCGCTGTCGGCCATGATGAAGACCCGCTGGACGTGCAGCTTCACCCCGTGCGCGGATTCGGGGATCCACAGGTCGAACGGGGCGCTGCCCGGGATGAAGAGCAACAGGGTGTACTCGTAGGTGCCTTCCATCTTGGCGTGCAGCCAGGCCAGCGGGTCGGTGACGTCACCGGTGAGGTGCCGGTAGAAGTCCCGGTAGTCCTGGTCGCTGATCTCGCTCTTCGGCCGGGTCCACAGCGCGGAGGCCTGGTTGACCGGTTCGTCGGCGCCCTCGCCGTCCGGGACGGCCTCCCCTTCCTTGGCACCCTCCGCGTCCCCGGAGCCGGTCTGGCCTCCCTCGGCGGGCATGACGATCGGCAGGCTGATGTGGTCGGAATATTTCTGGATGATCGAGCGCAGCCGGTAGCCGTTCAGCAGCTCGTCCTCGCCGTCCCGCAGGTGCAGCACGATCGTGGTGCCCCGGCCGGGCCGGGTGGCCGGCTCCAGCGTGTAGGAGCCCCGGCCGTCGGACTCCCAGCGGACGGCGTCTTCGGCGGGCAGGCCGGCCCGGCGGGTGATCAGCTCCACCCGGTCGGCCACGATGAAGGCGGAGTAGAAGCCCACCCCGAACTGCCCGATCAGCGACGCGTCCGCGCGCTGGTCCCCGGTCAGCGCGTGCAGGAACTCGCGGGTCCCCGACTTGGCGATCGTGCCGATGTGCTCGATCACCTCGGCCCGGCTCATGCCGATGCCGTTGTCGGCCACCGTGATGGTCCGGGCGCCGGGGTCGTAACTGACCCGGATCTGCAGCGGGCCCTCGGCCTCGGGTGATTCGGCCTGGGCGACCAGCTCCAGCCGCAGCCGGTCGATGGCGTCGGACGCGTTGGAGATCAGTTCCCGCAGGAAGATCTCCTTGTTGCTGTACAGCGAGTGAATCATCAGATCGAGGATCTGTACGACCTCGGCCTGGAAGGCGAAGCTCTCCTGATCCGCGGGCGCGCTCATAGGTGGTCCACTCCTCCGACGTAGCGTGGGTTCAGGACCCATGATCTCAGCTCAGGCGGTGCAGCCTGGCGCAATCCGCGATGAAGGCACGGCGCAGGCACCGGTAACGTGACCGCGCTGTTCCAGCTGGTCGGCCTGCGTGAATGGTCCGCCCTCGGCGACGCCTGGGTCACGACCCGGAGGACGAGCCATACTGAATCGGGACGTTGATCGTCTGCGTCTTCGACCAGGTCGCTGAGCCGTTGCGGAGCTGCCAGGCGGTCAGCGTGCCGCCGTCGGCGGCGAGCGCGTCGATGGTCCCGGCCGCGGGCAGCGCCAGGGTGACCGCATGCCCAGCGGGCAGCGCGGGCAGCTGCCGCCAGGCGTTTCCGGGGCCGGCCAGGGTGGCTGCCCGGTTACCGGCCAGCACGACGGCCACCCCGCCGCTGCCGCCGAACGACGCGGACACCGCGTAGGAGCCGCCCAGCCGCAGCACGGGGGACAGCGCCCAGTGCTGCCCGCCGTCGCTGGTCCACGCCGCGAGCAGGCTCACGCCGGGCGGGCCGCCCGCCTCCAGCAGGGCGACGTCCTGGGTGCCGATCCGGGTCAGCCGGACGACCTGGACGGTGCGGCCGGCCAGCGCCGCGGGCAGGGCCGGGCCGGCCTGGTGAAATGTGCCGCCGGTGTCGCTGAAGATGCCCGCGGTAGCGGGCCGCCCGCACGTGCCGGCCAGCAGCGGCGTGCCGGACGGGGTGTAGGCGGCCGCGGTGAGCCCGGTCAGCGCGCAGCTCCGTACGGCGGGTGCCGCAGCCAGGGAGTGCTCGCTGGTCAGCGTGGTCCAGCTGCCGTTGCCGCCGGAGAAGACGTCGGCCGTATGGTCCTGGCTCAGCGCGATCAGGTTGCCGTCGGGTGCCGCCGCCAGCGCGTCGGCCTGGTTGGCGAGGCCGGACTCGGGCGGCAGCGTGGCCCAGCTGTGGCCCCCGTCCGCGGTGGTGGTGATGGGTGAGAAGCTGAGGTCCAGGCTGGGCCGCACCCCGGCGGTCAGCGCGGCCGCGTTGGCGCCGCCCCCGGCCTGGCTCGCGGCCCCGCCGCCACCAGATCCGCTCTGACCGGCCAGCAGGATGGCGCCGTTGGTCGCGATGTCCGGCGGCGTTTCCAGCGCCCAGCGGCTGCTGCCCGCGGGCAGCTGGAACAGCTGCCAGAACTCGTTCGCCCCGGCGACCGCGCCCATCGGCACGGTGGCCCAGGTCGCGCTGGCGATGGGCACGGCGGACATAGCCGACAGCGGGACCGCCGCCGCCGCGCTGGGCGCCGCCCCAGCCGGGCGGGACACGCTGCTGCCGCACGCCGCGAGCCCAGTGCTGGCGGCCAGCACCGCCCCAGCCGCCAGCACCCCGGCCCGGGCGCGCCGTCGCGCCGGGGCCCAGGTGCTGGCGGCCAGGCGCCAAGACCTGACCCTGCGCTGCCTGGTT
>JBEKCN010000355.1:0-5149 GCA_050014855.1 Streptosporangiaceae bacterium
TGACCGTTAACACCGACGGCGGCTCGCTGCAGCTGACGGCGACAGCCGGCCCCCTGCGCGCCGGAACCGGGGGCGGGCCGCTGTCCGGTCAGGGCGTCGACGCCGCGACGGCGGATGTCAGCACGGACGGCGGTGCGGCACGGATCGCTTTCTCCGCGGCACCGGACACGGTGCTGCTCAGTAGCGAAGGGGGCCCGGTGACGTTGACCGTGCCGGGCGGCCCCTACGCGCTGACGGCTGACAGCGACGGCGGCCCGCAATCGGTCGGGATCGCCACCGATCCCGCTGCCCGCCGCTCGATCATGGTGACCAGCTTTGGCGGTTCGCTGCGGATCGAGCCGGCACCAGGTCGCTAGTCCGCGCTTGGGCGTTTAGCCCGTCCGCCTTCCGAACCGGCTTCTGCCCGCGCCCACACCTACCTAATTGACCAACGCACTGTCTTGACCAACGCACTGTCTGCTGAGGATGCCGGCCGATAGCGTAGCGCTCATGTCAGACGGCGACGAGCCCGGCGGTTCCCCGGCAGGCCCAGGCCTGCCAGAAGACGTGATGCGCCAGTTCACGGCGGCCATCTCGGGCATGAGCCCTGGTGAGCTCCAAGGGGTGTTGCGGGAGCTGAAGGCCCTCGCGGTGGCTGACCAGGACCCGGCGGTCCGGGCAGCGCCGCCGTCACGCCGGCGCCCGCGCCGGGCGGACGTTGTAACGTACCGCGTCCGGATCGACCTGAAGGGGACCCGGCCTCCCCTCTGGCGCCGGCTGGAGTTGTCGTCGGACCTGCTCCTCGACGAGCTGCGCCGGGTTATCCAGGAGGCGTTCGGCTGGACCGATAGTCACCTGCATCAGTTCAGTTCCGGCCCGAACCCGCACAGCCCGGAGGCCGAGCTTTACCTGTGCCCGTTCCAGGTGGACGAGGGAGACATCGGCATCCCCGAGGAGCAGGTACGCCTCGACGAGGTGCTGGCCGATCCGGATGACAAGCTGTACTACGAGTACGACTTCGGCGATGGCTGGGAGCATGTCATAAAGCTCGAAACCGTCAGCGCCCGGACGGCTCCGGCGCCGCGAGCGGTCTGCACCGACGGACGGCGCGACGGCCCGGCCGAGGACTGCGGCGGTGTATACGCCTACGAGCTGACGGCAGCCGCCACCGACCTGGACAACCCCGACCATGCGGAAGCGGTGGCCGAGCTGGAGCATTTCTTCGGCGGCGACATCGATCCCGAAGCCATTGAGACGACCCGCTTCGACATCGGCGAGATCAACACGGCGCTCGCCGCCGCGTACCCGGCCAGCACGTCGCCCGGAGCCGGACAAGGGTAGGCGGCATTAGCCGTTGAACTGCGAAAGCACCTTTGAGTCACCGCCCTGCGCCTAGTTTTGCCGTTGGCTGAGACTGACTGCGTATTTGCCTGTGCGGTCAAGTACGCCAATCGCCGGCACGGTCCTGCTTCGCCGCGGAACCCGATGGCGGACGCGGCTATTGTCGGTCCATGCCGCGTGTCAGCGCCTTTACGGGGTCGGGATCTACATTTACTGGAACGGGCGGGATCACCCAGTGGCACACTTTCACGCCTACCACGCTGGCCGCCGCGCCTCGGTCTCGGCCGACGGCGAGGTGCTGGCCGGCGGCCTCGACCTCAGGGCTCTTCAATTCGTCCGGGAATGGGCCGTCCTTCGCCGTAGTGAGATCCTGGCGAGCTGGGAGCGAGCCCGGCGGAACGAGCCTCTGCTGGGTATGGACCCGCTGGCGTACCGTCAAGACCGTGGACGATAACTACCTGCCCGTCGTCGTAGGTGTCGCTGTGGTCGGTGACCGCATGCTCCGCCTCCTCTTCAGCGACGGCAGAGCCGGAGACGTCGACTTCTCCGCCCAGCGTGGACCGGCGTCCTGGCGCCACTGAACGACCCCGCATGCTTCGCCGAGGTCACCGTCGACCCGGAGGCTGGAACCCTCGTATGGCCCGGCGGCATCGACCTGGCCCCCGGAACGGCTCTACGAACAGGCCAAGGCACACCCTCTCCTCGCAGCGTAGAGCCCGTGCCGCCAGGCACACCGTTTCGGAAAGAAAGCGCCGGTCGAGAAATCCTCGCACCTCGACTGTGCGTCATCTTGACCCACCATGTTCCCGGCGACATGGCGTAAACGACCGCACATACCGATGACAGCGCGTTTGCAAACTGGCGCTTCTAGCGCCATAATGGCGCCATGCCTAGCGTGCAGATCAAAGATGTGCCCGAGCAGACTCATGCTGTCCTGCGGCAACGCGCAGCTGCCGCGCACCAGTCCCTCCAGGAGTACTTGAGGGCCCGGCTCATCGAGGAAGCCAGCGAACCGACCCTTGAGGAGGTCCTTGACCGGGCGGGCGGCCGCTCGGGAGGTTCGGTTCCGGTGAAGACGGCGGCAGCGACGCTGCGCGCTGATCGTGATCGTCGTTGACGCCAGCGTCCTGGCCACCGCCCTTGGCGATGACGGCCCGGACGGCGACCGCGCCCGTGCCCGCCTGCGCGGGGAACGGCTGAGCGCGCCAGAACTGGTGGACCTCGAGGTCGCCTCAGTGCTGCGCCGGCAGGTGCAAGGCGGCGAGGTTGATATCCGCCGCGCGGCCCTTGCTCTGGCCGACCTGGCCGCCTTGCCGCTCCAGCGGGCACCGCACAGGCCCCTGCTGGCCCGCTGCTGGGAGCTTCGCGACAATCTCACCGTCTACGACGCGTCGTACCTCGCCCTCGCTGAAGCGCTAGACGTCACGCTGCTCACCGGCGACGGGCGGCTGGCACGCGCAACCGGCCCGCGGTGTCGCGTCGAAATGCTTCGCCCGGCCTCCTTATCCGCCGCTTCTCCAAGCTTCCTGTCATGCCGCGAGTAGAGCAGCTTTGCTTGTGGGCGAAGAGTAGAGCAGCTTTGCTTGTGGGCGAACGCGGTTCAGCGCGCCGCCGTATCGGCCCGAGCCGTTAGAGCAGGTCCGTCGTGCCGGAGGCTATCCGCGTGACGAATCGCCTGACCGCCCGTGGGTTCCGGAGGACGTGGATCTCGGCGTCACCGGCGTGGGCAGCGATCGCCTGCAGGAGCAGCGGACGGCTCCGCCGGCGATAGGTAAGCAGCCACTACCAGAAGTCAGCGCGTTCCCGTGACCGGCGGACGGCCCGCCATGCGCAACGGGCCGGCGAGAAGTCCAGGAACACGATGGTGTCCGCGGCCTGCAACCGGACATCGAGGATGTCATAAGGCCCAAGGTCCCCGTCCATGATCCACGACTCCTGTGCGGCGAGTTCGCGCTGGATGGCTGCCCACTGGGCGCGAGGCGTCGCGGTCAGGTCCGGTTGCCAGAAGAGCTTGTCCAGCTCAATCACGGGAAGGCTGGTGTTTTCACTCAGGCGGACCGCGAGGGCCGATTTACCCGGCGCGCCAGGGCCCGTGATTACACTTTCTTCACACCTACGCGGCGATCTCCCCTCGGCCTAGGCCCAGGTCGGTGCGCACCACCAGGGTCAGCTTCATGATTTATAAGGGAACCACGGCCGGGCGGTCGACCGGGGGCGCCCGGGCTGCAGCCGCGCGGCCCGGCTCCCGCGAACGCACGGCCGCGGCGCGAAAGACTGGGCCCGGGACCACGATTTTGCGGAGGCACTGACTGATGACCGAACAAGCGCGCCCAGAGTGGGACGCCAGCTACACGGCCGACGCGCCGGCCCCGTGGGACATCGGCAGGCCGCAGCCGGCTTTTGTCCGGCTCGCTGACGAGGGCCGCCTGACCGGGCGCCTTCTCGACGCTGGCTGCGGCACCGGCGAGAACGCGCTGCTCGCAGCCAGTCGTGGCGCCGATGTCACCGGCATCGACGTTGCGCCGACCGCGATCGCGCGGGCGCGGGCGAAAGCGTCCGAGCGCGGGCTGACCGCGCGGTTGGAAGTCGCAGACGCACGCGGCCTCGGCCGCCTCAGCCTCACTGCCGACACCGTGATCGATAGCGGGGTGTTCCACGTATTCGGCGACGACGACCGGGCCCGGTACGTCGCCAGCCTCGCGGCTGTGCTGAGACCAGCCGGCGCTTGCTACCTCATGTGCTTCAGCGATCGGCAGCCAGGGACCTGGGGCCCGCGCCGCGTCCGCGCGGACGAGTTGCGCGCGGCGTTCAGCGACGGCTGGGCCGTCGAGTCGATTACCGCCGACACCTTCGAGATCAACCCGATGGACGGCACGACGCAGGTCCAGGCCTGGCTAGCCGCGATCAGGCGTAACTAACCAACCGGCCACGCACGGGCCCGGTGCCGCTAGCATGCAGCTAACGCCTAGCTCTTGAGATCGCACAGATCACGAAGAAGACCACAACCAGGTCCGTCTTCGTGTCACTTCACTTCCCCGATCATTGACCGTTGCCCAGGCCCGGCGCCTTTGCATCGCACGCAGTGACGGCCACCACCCAGGCGCCGATTCGGCGCCCGGACTTCGGAGCCGCGGACGTTTCTGACATGCGCACTTGCCGCGAGTCGAGCAGACGCCTGCTTTTGGGGAACAGTTGTGCGGCTTTCGTTGCGAGGAGGTAGTCGGCCATCTGTGCCTCATGGCGCGGTGATTTCGGCCCAGCCGGAGCCGGCTTGAGACGCCAGTACAGCTGGCGATTGCCTCGCTCGGAGTGTTGCTGGGCCAGCTCCTGGGCCTCGGTTAGGTGTAAAGAGCCAAGCCGTGTCCGTGTCGAGCGCAATGAACGCAAGCAGCTGTGGAGAAATAGTCTCCTGTGGCAAGATCACGGGCTGATCTTCGCCAGTGAGGTGGGCACGCCGATAGACCCGGACAACTTCTCGCACTTCTTCTCCCGGCTGTGCGAGCGGGCCGGGCTCGGTCATTGGCATCTGCACGAGCATAGGTGACGAGGTGTCGGGACACACGCACCAAAATCGAGCCGTGAACGCCGTCACCTGGGGGCGCCCTCGAGGAGCGGAGCGCCCCCGGGTAGCCTGCAGCTGCATAGGGGGGAAGATCAGCGTGCTCGTGGCCAGACAGCACCTCTCGGCAAGGTTGCATGGGCGCCGCCCTGCGCGTCATCGCGCGATCAGTATCGTGCTCGCTCTCGGGATGGCCGGGGTTGCCGTTGCAGCATGCTCGTCCTCCTCCCCTGTGGCGGCACCCCACAACAACGTGGCCACGACCACCCC
>JBEKCN010000356.1:0-5135 GCA_050014855.1 Streptosporangiaceae bacterium
CGAAGCCACCGCGGCGCCGGCCGCCTCGGCCAGGCCGCCGAGGACCCACGCGGTGACCGCCGTGGCCTGCGGATCCTCCCGCAGTGAGCTGAAGACCACCGGCCGTCCCTGCCTGACCAGCGCCGCGTCCCGGTCCATCACCTCGAGGCTGGCGCCCACCAGCGGGGCCAGATCCGTCTTGTTGATCACGAGCAGGTCGGACGTGGTCACGCCGGGGCCGCCCTTGCGCGGGACCTTGTCCCCGCCGGACACGTCGAGCACGAAGATCTGCACGTCGGCCAGACCCCGGCTGAACGTCGCGGTCAGGTTGTCACCGCCGCTCTCGATGAGGATCAGGTCCAGCGGGCCGAACTGCGCTTCCAGATCCTCCACCGCGTCGAGGTTGGCGGCGATGTCGTCGCGGATGGCGGTGTGCGGGCAGCAGCCGGTCTGCACGGCCAGGATGCGGCCCGGGTCCAGCACCCCGGCCCGGCGCAGGAAGTCGGCGTCCTCGGTCGTGTAGATGTCGTTGGTCACCACCGCGAGCCGCACCCGCTCGCCGAGGGCCCGGCATAGCGCTGCCACCAGCGCGGTCTTGCCGCTGCCGACCGGCCCGCCGATACCGATCCGCAGCGCCCGGGCGGTGCCGGCCCCGGGCCGGGCTGGGACGCCGGGTGACCCGGGCCCGGCGCCCGGGTGATCGTGCGAGTAATCGTGGGTGTCGTCGTGGTCAGGATGCAAAAAGACGCACCTCCGCTCGGGCGTGGGCCTCGGCGTACAGGTCGAGCGCGGGCGCCGAGGGGTAGGGCAGGCCGTCTGTTTCTGCCGCAGCGCCCCGCGCCGCGGCCGTTTCGATCGCGCCGGCCAGCCGGGCGATCGTCGCGCTAACCTCGATCGGGTCCAGAGCCAGCAGCCGGACCGCCGCGCTGGCCGGCCCGGTCACCGTGAGATACGCGGCGATCAGGGCCGCTTCGCCAGGGGAGCAGCCCGCCGCCGCGGCCGTCGCGCCCAGCACCACGGCGTGGTGCGGCGGCTGGGGCGCCGCGGCCAGGTCCGCGAGCCACGGCCCGGGCCACGCAGCCCGGGCGGCGCGCAGCAGGGCGCGGCCTTGCCGCCGGGAGGCCTCCCGCTGGGCGGGGGAAGGTGTCCGCGCGTCCGCCTCTGCGTCCAGCCTCACCCAGGAGGCCGCCCGGGCACTAAGTTCTGGCTGGTTCACCGGCCCGGGGCCTGCCGGCCCGGGGCCTGCCGGCCATGGGTCCCCTGGCACTGGGCCGCCCTCGGTTTCCACGCCACCCGTGACCTCTTCAGGGGGCTGGCTCGCCACCACGGTCCGCGCCGCCGCGCACGCGGCGGCGGCCAGCGCCCCCGCGACGACTCCGGTTGTGGCGAGTCGGCCGCGCAGAAACAGATCTAGGGAACCGACGTCGGTGACCGCGCCGCCGGTCACCGCGCCCTCCAGCCCGCCCGAGTGCGCGTGCCCCCCGGCTGGGAACCGTGCATCCGCCAGCATCAGCACCGCCGCGCCCGCCGGGCCCAGCGAGCCCGCGGGACCCGGCGGGCCGGACCGGTCGCTGGCCTCCCGTGAGGTGTCCGGTCTCTTGCCGGTGTCGGGGCCTTTCCCGGTGTCTGGCCCGCGGCCGGTGTCGGGGCGGCGGCCGGTGTCGGGGCGGCGGCCGGTGTCCGGCCCGCGGCCGGTGTCGGGGCGGCGGCCGGTGTCTGGCCCCCGGCCGGTGTCGGGGCGGCGGCCGGTGTCTGGCCCCCGGCCGGTGTCGGGGCGGCGGCCGGTGTCTGGCCCCCGGCCGGTATCGGGCCGCTTCCCCGGATCGGTTCGCTTCCCGTCGTCCGGGCGCTTCCCGTCGTCCGGGCGCTTCCCGTCGTCCGGGCGCTTCCCGTCGTCCGGGCGCTTCCCGTCATCCGCTTGCCCGCTCAGCGGCCCCCGCCCGGTGCTGGGACGGTCGGCCGTGTCCAGCTCCCGGCCGCGCGGCTGTCCGTCATCCGGCCCCCGCTCCGGCGCGGGGGGACTTCCGGGTAGGGAACCGGTGAAGACCGGGGGGAGCGTCATCAGAACAGGAAATAGCGCTGCGCCATCGGTAGCTCCGCGGCGGGAGCCTCCTCGATGACCTCACCGTCGATGCGCACCGTGAACGTGTCCGGCTCAACCTGGATGTCGGGCAGCGCGTCATTGTTGATCATGTCAGCCTTACCGCGCCCCGACACGTCGGCCACCGGGACGAGCGCGCGGGCCAGCCCCAGCCGCTCGTCCAGCCCGTTCTGCAGGGCCAGTTCAGAAACAAAAGACACCGACGTCGAGGCGGCCGCCTCCGGGGCCGCGCCCCACATCGGGCGGGGCAGCATCGGCTGCGGCGTGGGGATCGAGGCGTTCGCGTCACCCATCGCGGCCCACGCCACCAGGCCGCCCTTGAGCACCGCGTGCGGCCGGACCCCGAAGAACGCCGGCTGCCAGAGCACCAGGTCGGCGAGTTTGCCGGTCTCGACGGAGCCGATCGAGTCGTCCAGGCCGTGCGCGATGGCTGGGCAGATTGTGTACTTGGCCACGTACCGGCGGGCGCGCAGGTTGTCCGCTCCGCCGTCGCCGGGCAGTGGCCCGCGCCGCCGCTTCATGACATGCGCGGTCTGCCAGGTCCGGATGATGACCTCGCCGATCCGCCCCATGGCCTGGGAGTCTGAGCCGATCATGGAGATGGCCCCCATATCGTGCAGGATGTCCTCGGCGGCGATCGTGGCGGGGCGGATCCGGCTTTCCGCGAAGGCCAGGTCCTCGGGCACGGCCGGGTTGAGGTGGTGGCACACCATCAGCATGTCGAGGTGCTCGTCGACTGTGTTGACGGTGTGCGGCCGGGTCGGGTTAGTCGAGGACGGCAGGATGTTCGGCTGCCCGGCCACGGTGATGATGTCCGGGGCGTGCCCGCCGCCCGCACCCTCGGTGTGGTAGGCGTGGATCGGCCGTCCCGCGATCGCGGCCAGCGTGTCCTCGACGAACCCGGCCTCGTTCAGCGTGTCGGTGTGCAGCGCGGCCTGCACCCCGGCCTCCTGGCAGATCCGCAGGCAGGCGTCGATCGCGGCCGGGGTGGAGCCCCAGTCCTCGTGCAGCTTGAACCCGGACGCCCCGGCCCGGAGCTGCTCCCACAGCGCTTCCTCCGACACCGTGTTGCCCTTGCCCAGCAGAACGATGTTGAGCGGCCAGCCGTCGGTGGCCTCCAGCATCCGGGCCAGGTTCCACGCCCCCGGGGTGACGGTGGTGGCCTTGGTGCCCTCGGCCGGCCCCGTTCCGCCGCCGATGATGGTGGTGACGCCGCTGCCGATGGCCTCGGGCAGCAGTTGCGGGCAGATCAGGTGCACGTGGCAGTCGATGCCGCCGGCCGTGAGGATCAGCCCGTTTCCAGCCATGATCTCGGTGGACGGCCCGATGACCAGGTCCGGGTGCACGCCGTCCATGATGTCGGGGTTGCCGGCCTTGCCCAGCGCGACGATCCGGCCGTCCTTGATGCCCACGTCGGCCTTGATGATGCCCCAGTGGTCCAGCACCACGGCACCGGTGATGACCAGGTCCGGGGCGCCGTCGGCGCGGGTCGCGCGGGACTGGCCCATCGACTCGCGGATGACCTTCCCCCCGCCGAACACGGCTTCGTCCCCGCCCGCGCACAGGTCCTGCTCCACCTCGATGAACAGGTCGGTGTCGGCGAGCCGGACCCGGTCGCCCGCGGTCGGCCCGTACAGCAGCGCGTACCGGGACCTGCTGAGCTCAGCCACCCAGCTCCTCCTTGCTGGCGCCCTCGTCGAGGATCGCCGCGCCTTCTGGCCCGCCCAGCCGCTGGCCGTCCAGCCGCAGGCCGGGCACGACCCGCGCGCCGGCCAGCGGGACCAGGCTGACCTCGCGCTCGATCCCGGGCTCGAAGCGGACCGCGGTCCCCGCCGCGATGTCCAGCCGGTGCCCCCACGCGGCGTCCCGGTCGAAGTCCAGCGCCGGGTTGGCCTGCGCGAAGTGGTAGTGCGAGCCGACCTGGACCGGCCGGTCGCCGGTGTTGATGACGACCAGCGTGACTACGGGGCGGCCGGCGTTGAGCACGACCGGGCCGTCGCCAAAGATGATCTCCCCTGGGATCACGAGATTGGCCCGTGCACCGTGACCAGCTTGGTGCCGTCCGGGAAGGTGGCCTCGACCTGGACTTCGGTCAGCATCTCGGGCACGCCGTCCAGGACGTCGGCCCGGCTGAGCACGCCGCGCCCGGACTGCATCAGCTCCGCGACGCTGACCCCGTCGCGGGCCCCCTCCAGCAGGAATGCGGTGATCACCGCGACCGCCTCGGGGTAGTTGAGCAGAAGTCCCCGGGCGCGCCGTTCGCGAGCCAGCCCGGCGGCGACGTGAATCAGCAGCCGTTCCTGCTCATGCGGCGAAATCAGCATGCCGGAAACCCTAACGCCGCCACGTTAACGCCAGGTAACTATTCGTCTCGCCATGTTTCGCGGCAGATCTTGCGGCAGATCTTAAGGATCTCTAACGGGATCCCATGTTGCTGGCAGATAATGGCGCCGGCTGCGCACGATAACCGTGCGAACGCGGACGGAGACGGCGAGCGGAGAAGGGAGCTTTCGAAGCCGTGAAGCATCAGGGAACCCAAAGGGACGGCAGCGCGGCCACCCGACGGCCGGGGGGCAGAGCCGCCACCCGCCGGCCGGCCAGCACGGTCGCGGCCCGGCAACGGCAGGCCAGGAACGTGCTATGGCTCGTGGCGGCGGTCGGCTGCGTCGCTTTCGCGGTGGTGGCCGTCCTGATCAGGCCATCCAGCCCCGTCCGGACCGTTCGGGTGGCCGACGAAGCCCGTGCCGCCTCCGGCGCGCTCAGCGGTGGCCCCGGTGGTCCTATGGCAGCCGGTCCCGGCGGCTCCATCAGCGCCGGGCCGGGCGCAACGGGCAGTCAGGGCTTGGCGGGTAGCCAGGGCACAGCGGGTAGCCAGGGCGCGGCCGGCGGCCAGGGCTCAGGGCGCAGTCAGGGCGCGGGAGGCAGCTTCAGCAACGCGGCCGCCACCAGCGAGAACTGGTCCGGTTACACGGAAGCGGGCACGCCCGGCACGTTCACCAGCGTGTCCTCCTCCTGGACCGAGCCGACCGTAACCTGCACGGCGCAGCAGACGTTC
>JBEKCN010000357.1:0-5133 GCA_050014855.1 Streptosporangiaceae bacterium
CAAAACGCCGGTTTGCTGGTTATGGCCGATGCCGGGTGGTGATCTCCGCGTACCGCGCAAGCGATTCCGGGCTCCGCACCCTGGCCGCCCTGCTCGCCGACCTCGGGTGGGCGCTTGCCCCGGGGCCTGCCCAGACGCAAGGCTGCCCAGACTCAAGGCTGCCCAGACGCAAGGCTGCCCGGTCGCAAGGCTGCCCGGGCGCTCGCCGGCCGGCTCAGCGCCGCCCCGCGCAGGCGACACACCTCGTCGCCGTGGGCCTGGCCGCCAGCCGTCCGGATGCGATGGGCTGCCCGCAGCTCTCACAGCGCCCGTAGCTGCCGTCGTCCACCCTCCGCAGCGCTGCCTCAATCTCGGCCAGATGGTCCCGGCCCTGATCCAGCAGCGCCGCGACGTGCTGGCGCTCGAAGGCGATCGTCGCCCCTTCCGGGTCGTGCTCGTCGTCGGTGTTGGCCGATGCCGACGACTCCACGATGCCGTTGAACTCCCGCTCCAGCCCCGCGAGCCGCTGCACCGTACTCGCCCGCTCGGCCTCCAGCGCATCCCGCGCGCCGCCCTGTGCCTCCGGCCCGCCAGGCGCCTGCTTTGCGTCACCCTCGGTCATCTGAGTTGCGGCGTGGAGACCCCGGCCTTCAGGCCGGGGAGGAAACGCCGCTTCCTCCCTCCGGCGTGCCGCGCGGCATCCACACGGGAAAGACCGCCAATATATTCGATATGGCAAAGATAGTGAAGCGGGCATACAAATACCGCTTCTACCCGACCTCGCAGCAGGCCGCCGAGCTGTCCCGGACATTCGGCGGCGTCCGCAAGGTATGGAACCTCGCCCTCGAAGCCCGCACGGCAGCGTGGCACCAGCGGCATGAACGCGTGACCTGTCTCCAGTCCTCAGCGCTGCTGACCGGGTGGAAATGCTCCAATGACCTCGCCTACCTCAACCAGGTGTCCTCGGTTCCGCTGCAGCAGGCCCTGCGGCACCTGCAGTCGGCATTCGCCCGGTTCTGGGACTCCCAGGCCCGCTACCCCAAGTTCAAGTCGCGGAAGAAATCCCGCGCGGCGGCGGAGTACACCCGGTCGGCGTTCCGGTGCCGCGACGGCCAGCTGTACCTCGCGAAGATGACCGGGCCACTGGCCGTGGTAGGCGTCCGCGAGTGGGAATGCGGGCACTGCGGCACTCGGCACGACCGGGACATCAACGCCGCGGTCAACATCAGAGCCGCCGGGCTGGCGGTGCTTGCCTGCGGAGCTGGCGTAAGACCTGTCCGGGAGCCTTCCCGGGCGGGCGGCCGGCGGTGAAACAGGAACCCCGGCGGGTGATCGCCGGACTCCCCGTCCTTCAGGGCGGGGAGAAGTCAATTCTCCTGCTTACCACCGGGTAAGTTGGGACTGTGACCTGGCGTTACAACAGGAGGTACAGCGGTGGGGGCAGACTCGTACGCTGACGTATCCGGGCTCGTGGAGCGTTCGGCGGCCGCCTACGCGTCCAGCGTGCCGGAGCATCCCGCCGACGACGGCTTCTTCGGCCCGGGCAGCGTGACCTGGCACCTCACCACCGACCTCTCCAGTCCCATCGGGGGCCTGCGGGCGCTGATGGTTCAGGCGCTGCACCCGCTGGCCATGGCCGGGGTCGACCAGCACAGCGACTGGCGCAGCGACCCCGTGGGCCGGCTCGCCGCCACCTCGTCTTACCTCACCATCGTCAGCGTAGGGGACAAGGCCACGGCTGAACGGGTCTCGGAACGGGTCCGCCGTGTCCACGAGCATGTCCGGGGCGTCGACACCGTGACCGGCCAGCCGTACGCGGCGGGGGATCCCGCCCTGCTGCTGTGGGTGCACGCCGCGTTCGTGGACTCCAACATCGCGGCCGCCCAGTTGTTCGGCAGCCCGCTGATGGCCGCCGACGCCGACCGCTATGTCGCCGAGATGGTGGCCGCCGCCAAGCTCGTCGGCGTGCCCGCGGACATGGTGCCGGCCAGCGTTGCCGGGCTGGAACGCTACGTTGAGTCGGTTCGGCCCATCCTGCGCGCCACGCCCGCCGCCCGCGAATCCATGGCCTATCTGCTCGATCCACCGGGCCTGGACCCGGACGTGGCCGAGATCTGGCAGGACATCCGGGAGGGCACGATCGCGTCGCTACCGGACTGGGCCCGCGACATGTACGGCTATTCGATGGTCGGCCCGCTGACCGACGCCCGACGGACCGAGATTCGCCAGGCTCTCGGCATCCTTGACACCGTGTTCCTCGGTGAGCCCGGCGTCCTCGAGGCGCGGCAGCGGCTCGCCCTGCGGATGCGGGCGGCGCGGGTCGCGTGAAGAAGGCCTTTTTTGGCTCTTTTGCCGCGCTGGCGATCGGCACGGCGGTTACCGCCACGGTCGTACTCCGCCGGTCCCAAGGCAGCGGCCCCACTACCCGGGCGCAACGGAGCCGTTGGGCTCAGGGCGCCGCCGGGCTCCGGCTGAACCGCGGCCTGGCCGCTCTCCAGCTGGCCGTGCGGGGCGGCGCGCGCTACGCGGGGAACGCGCCACGGCTGTTCCTGCTGGCCGGGGAGAACCGTCAGCAGCTCCGCAACGACCTGGCCCTGCAGACCGCTGAAGACGTCGCCACCACCCTGGGGGCGATGAAAGGCGTGCTGATGAAGCTAGGCCAGATGGCCAGCTACGTGGACGACGGGCTACCGACGGAGGCGCGCCGCACGCTGGGCCGGCTTCAGGACAGTGTCCCTCCGATGAGCCCCGAGCTGGCCGCGGGTGTCATCGCCGAAGAGCTCGGCGGCCCGCCCGAGCAGGTCTTCGCCGAATGGGATCCCGAGCCGATCGCAGCCGCGTCCATCGGCCAGGTGCACCGGGCTATCACCCGCGACGGCCGGGCCGTGGCGGTGAAGGTCCAGTACCCGGGCATCGCCGAGACCATCGAGGCCGACCTGGGCAACGTGTCCCTGCTGCGCCGCATGCTCCGCATCATCGCCCCGGGGCAGGACGTCGAGTCGCTGCTCACCGAGCTGCGGGAACGGATCGTCGAGGAGCTGGACTACAGCCGCGAGGCCGGCAATCAGCAGTTGTTCGCCGAGTACTACGACGGCCATCCCACCATCCACGTGCCGAAGATCGTCGCCGAGCTGTCCACCCGCCGCGTGGTCACCAGCGACCTGGCCACCGGGGCCCGGTTCTCCGAGCTGGCCACCTGGCCCCAGCACGAGCGCAACCTGGCCGCCGAGACCATTTACCGGTTCGTCTTCCGCAGCCTGTACGACATGCGCGCGTTCAACGGCGACCCGCATCCTGGCAATTACCTGTTCCACCCGGGCGGCCGGGTGACCTTCCTCGACTACGGCCTGGTCAAGCACTTCACCGCCGATGAGTTGCGGCCGCTCATGGACATGGCCCGTGACCTGTGCGTCGAGAACGACCCCGAGGCGTTCCGCCGCAGCCTGGAGGACGCCGGCTTCCTGCAGCCGGGGGCACCGCTCAGCACCGACGTGATCGTGGACCACCTGGCCGTGTTCTACGACACCATCCGCAAGCCCGGCGAGATCACCATCACCGGGGACTACGCCTCCACCGTGGTACGCCGGTTCTTCGACGTCCGCAGCCCGATCGCGCCCTACGCGCAGGTGCCGCGGTCGTACGTGATCCTGCAGCGGATCAACCTCGGCGTCTTCGCCATCCTGGGCGAGCTGACCGCGACGGCCGATTGGCGGGCCATCGCCGAGGAAATCTGGCCGTTCGTCCAGGGCCCGCCGTCGACCCCGATGGGCGAGGCGGAGGCCGCCTGGCGGGCCAGCCGGCCCGCGGAGCGGGTCCGGCGGCTGACGGCTGGCGGCCGGACCTAGGCACGATCACAGCGGGAGCATCATTTCGATCTCGGATCGCACTGGATCTGAGGGCAGCGGCTGCCGCTCACCGGTCGCTTTGAAGCCGCACCGTTCGTACAGCGTGCCCGCCGCCGGGTTGGTGTCGGTCACCCACAGGTAGAGGCGGCTGAGCCCGCGGTCTCGCGCCCAGTCCGCCATGGCCGTGACCAAGGCCGTTCCGACCTGCCGCCCGCGGGCCTGCTGGCTTACCCACATCGAGACCAACTGGGCCACGCCCGGGCCCTCCTCGATCCCGCCGACGAGTCCCACCGGGACGGCGCCCAGGTCCGGCAGGTAGGCCAAGAACTCGTGGCCGCTCGCCCGCCGCCGCCAGTCGGTCTCGGTAAACACCGCTTCCCGGGCATAGGACGACCCGAACGCGGCCGGGTCCTCCCGCAGCGCCTCCAGCCGGATGTCGCGCATTACCCGCCAGTCTTTCTCCCGCACCGGGCAGATTGTGGTCATGGCCCCATCGTGCCGGGGGACCGCCCGCGGGCGCGAACGATTATCGCACCGGGCGCCAGCCGGCGATGATCGCCTACGCCGCCATGTTCTGCTGAAATGGGAGCATGTGCACCGCGATTCTCGGCCTCGAGCCGGACGGAACGGTCCTGCTGGCGGGGGTCCGGGATGAGGTCACCAGCCGCGCCTGGCAGCCCCCGGGCCGCTACTGGCCCGACCGGCCGGGGGTGATCGGCGGGCGGGACCTGCAGGCCGGCGGCACCTGGCTCGCGGTCGCGCCGGACGCCCGGCGGGTGGCCTGCGTGCTGAACGGCCGTGGCCGGATGGCTCCTGTCCCGACCCGGCGGACTCGCGGCGAGCTGCCGCTGATTGCAGCGGCGGACGGCAAGCTGGCCCCCACGGACCTGGCCGACCTCGATCCGTTCCGGCTGCTGGTCGCCGAGCCAGGCTGCGCGCTGCTGTCCAGCTGGAATGGTGGTCATCTGGCCGAACAGGACCTCGGGCTCGGGCTTCACATGGTGGTGAACAGTGGCCTGGCCAGTGACCTGCTTTCGGCCGGGGCCGGCGCACCGGATGCGGCGTCCGCCGACTCCGGGCCGGGTGGCCTCACCGCCGGTCAGGCCGCCGACGCGCGAGCGCACGAACTGGCCCGCATCGGCTATTTCCTGCCCCGGCTGCAGGCGGCCAGGCGGCCGCACCCGGACCCCGGCGTCCCGGTTGCGACCGCGTGGGGGGACTGGCTGCCCCTGGTCAACGGAGGCGGGATCGGCCTGGACGACCAGCGGGCTCTCATTGTCCTGCGCGACCTGGGCGAAGGCCGCTTCTG
>JBEKCN010000358.1:0-5131 GCA_050014855.1 Streptosporangiaceae bacterium
GAAACCGGACGTACGGAGGAAGGCGCTGCCGTTGCCGCCGACGTCGAGAATGCCGGAGATGGCGCGGAGCATGCCGGACTCGGGGGGGTTCGTGCTCTGCTGAGCCGAAGGCGCGGTGATCATCGGCGCCAGGACGTCTGGCGCCGTGATTCTTGGTTCTAGGATTTCGGTTTGGGTGGGTGTAGCCATTGTGCTGTTTCCTTTCGCAGGAAGACTGAATTCAGGCATGACTAACTAGCGGTGCAGCCGGAAACGAAATTTTTCGCCGTGACGGCAGCAGCGAGGCCGGCGGAACCGGCGGCATGCCTGCAGGCGGATGAGGCTCCTCGGCAGGCCTGGAGCCAGGGAAAACGAGCCAGGAACGAATGCCTCACGGCTGAAGCTCACCTGGATGGTGCGCTGTCCGGTGAAAATCTGCTCTACGCCGGCCCGGAACTTTTGCGGGCTCAGCGGAGCGGTACTGGGAATCCCCTGGCGAGTCTGGGCGGAATTCTCCGGAAACCCCTCGCCTGGTATGACTATACACTGGAACACCGGCACTACGTCAAAGCATTCCCCGGGAGAACTGACCGGCCGAGCAGGCACCGGGGCGCGGTCCGGGCGCGCTCCCTGAGCGGCCGACGGCCACGGCAGACGGTTGCCCGGCGGCGCCATGACGGGGACCGGCCGGTCACCGGTTCTGAATGGGGCACATCCTCTCAAGAGATCACCCTCCATACTAAGTAGGGCATACCGCGTTCTGATAGAAGGATGAGCACCATGCGCTTGCGGGGAAGCATCGCGATCGATCTGGGCACGGCGAGCACTCTCATCTGGGTCGCGGGCCGGGGACTCGTGATCGATGAGCCGTCCGCGATCGCTATCGACACCACGACCGGGAAGGTCGCCGCGGTCGGCGCGCAGGCCGACGCGCTGGCGGGCAAGGAACCTGAGGACATCGAGATCATCTACCCGCTGCGGGACGGGGTCATCGCCGACCTGAACGCGACCGCGCTGATGCTCAACGGGTTCCTGCACCGGGCCATCCGGCACCCGGGTCCGCTCCGGCCGAGGGCACTGGTCGCCGTGCCCAGCCGCGCGACGTGGGTCGAACGCCGGTCGGTGGCCGCCGCCCTCGAAGCGCGGCGGCCGCGGGCGATGGTCCGGCTGGTGGACGAGCCGGTCGCCGCGGCCGCGGGGGCAGGCGTCGACCTGGCGGCCGGCACCGGTGTGTTCGTGGTGGACGTGGGCGGCGGGACCACCGAGATCGCAGTGGTCTCGGGCGCGCGGGTGGTCCGGGCCCAGTCGCTGCGGCTGGCCGGCAACGCCATGGACGACGCGATCGCACACGCGGCCCGGTCCGAACTCGGGCTGATCCTCGGCCGGAAGGCGGCCGCCGGCCTGAAGATGGAGCTGGGCATCAGCGGCGGGTTCCTCGGCTGGGCCGAAGCGGTCGGCATCGACACCGCGCAGCGGACGCCGCGGATCGAGCGTGTGCCGAGCAAGCTGGTGGCCACGGCACTGGAACATACCGTCGCGACCATCATCCATTCGATCGAGGAGATCCTGTCCGACATCCCGCCGGGGATCGCCGAGGACGTGGTGCGCGGCAAGATCCGCCTCGCGGGCGGCGGCGCCCTGCTGCCGGGCCTGGCCAGCAGGATCGAGTCCACCACGGACATCGCCACCGTCGTGGCGGACGATCCGCTGCGCTGTGTCATCCGGGGCGCGGCGGAACTGCTGGAACGCAGCGAGGAGCTCGGCCGGGTGGGGCTGCAGCAGTAGGCGGGCGCCCCTCCCCGGCGCGCGCCCCTCCCCGGCGGCGTCTCCCACGGCCCCCGGCGGTGGCTCCCGCAGCGGCCGGCGCGGCCGTTGCGGCTCGGGGGAACCATGATCGGCTACGGTGCACAGGCGGGCCCGCCCGCCGATCATCGCCGACCAGAGGAGTACTCATGAAGCTCAGCGCCAGGAACCAGATCCCGGCCCGGATCACCGGGATCAACGGCGGACAGGCCACCGCGAACGTCGAAATGGACGCGGGCGGCGTACGCCTTGTGGCCTCCATCACCGTCGAGGCCGTCCGCGAGCTGGGCCTGGAAGAAGGCAGCAGCGTTACCGCCGTGATCAAGGCCTCCGACGTCATCGTGGCCGCGGCAGACTGAGCAGTACGTCGCAGCCGGGAGCCAGCCGTCCGGTCGCAGCCGACTCCACGCGGGGGCGCCCCTTGGACGGCGTCTACTCGACGGTGAGGGTGTGGGAGACCGCGTTGCGGACCGCAGGAATCCTACCTGCGCACTCTCGCGCGGGAGGCCGGCGAGGAGGTGCCCGAGGGGCTTTCGAAGGCCCGGGCGTCGGAGCTCATCGACCAGCTGCAGGACCGTAGCCAGCGGCTGCGGAACGAGTAAGCCATCGCGGGTATAGCCTGGCCAATCCGAGGTATCGACACGTCCGAGATACCTAACCGGGCACGGAGGAGACAGCACCCGACATGGCTTACGACAGGCCTGACGACCCCACGGGTCTCGACCAGGTAGACGAGATGACCATCGGGGCCGAAAGCGACGATCAGCTCAGCGACGAGGACACCCTGGAGGACGACCCGACAGGTGACCCACTCGACACGGGGATCATCCCGGCGGACAGATGGGGCCCCGGCGACCAGTACGGGACGACAGAGGCCGAGGCGAGGGCCGGGGAGCCCCTGGACATGCTGCTGGCCGAGGAAGAGCCGGACATCGACCCGTACGCCGAGGCCGAGAAGGAAGACGAGGAAGCCGACAGCGAGGAAGAGTTTCTCGAGGAGGAAGACGTGCCCGATCCCCGGGCGGGTCGCCTCGTAGCCGAGGACGAGGGAGCGCACCCCGACGCGGAGGCCGACCTCGTAGCCAACGACGTCGGCATCGACGCCGGAGCGGCCGGGGCCGAGGAGGCCGCCGTGCACATCGTCGGCGACGACGAGGACGAGCACGAGGAGTAGAGCTTCCCGCCGGAGGCGCCGGGCAGATCAAACCGGACGAGAGCGCCGCAGCCGGTTATTTCGCCGCTCTCTGCACGTCAGCGCCCGGCCCTGAAGGCCCAGGCCGGCTAAATCGTGACCGGCTAACGGGCTTGACTTGCACCTCAGTCGGGCACAATGATCTCAACCGTCTGGCACCCGGCTGCTTTCAGGCCAGTGACCGAAAATAGCGACGGCCCTCGCATGAGGGAGGGGACAGATGATCCGCAAAGCGCTGTGGCTCGCGGTTCCGGCCGGACTAGTGGGCGCCGTCATGCTGGTCGCGGGCTGGCCAGACATAACCCGCTACTTCAAGATCAAGTCGATCGGGGGTCACCCCGAGATCGTGCCTATCGAGGGCACGCACTCCTACGGCGGGAGCGGCTCCGCGGGCACCCCGGACGGTACCGGGGACTTCGACTCGGCGAGTCGCGGCGGCCCGGCCGGCGTCTAGCCGCCTGGTCCGTCACGCCAGCGGTTCGCGGAACGCCGGGGCCCGGGTGGACGACGGGCGGGGCTTCGACGACAGCAGCGGCATGGCCCGCGGCGCCACCACGGTGGAAAGCAGTACCGCGCTGGTGGACCGGGCCACCCATGCAGAGCCATTGAGCTGCAGCAGCGTCTGCTGAAGCTCCGCGTTGGACGCGGCCGCCACCCGGCACAGCACGTCCCCGGTGCCGGTGGTCGCATACGCCTCCAGTACGCCCGGGATCGAGGACAGGTCCTGGTTCAGCTTGTCCAGTGAGCTCTGGGCGATCTCCAGCGTGACGAAAGCCTGGACCGGGTAGCCGGCCGCGGCGATGTCGATGTCAGGCCCGTAGCCGGTGATGACCCCCGACCGTTCCATCCGCTCCAGCCGCGACTGCACGGTGGCGCGGGCCACCTTGACCGACCGGGACAGCTCCAGGATGCCGACGCGCGGGCTCAGCTGCAGCGCGGTCAGCAGGGCCAGGTCCAGCGCGTCCAGGACCGGCTCATCGGCCATCACACCTCCAGGGACATTAGCTAGTCAATCTGTGCAGCTATTATGCCGCCGATCCCGACAGATTGACCAACGTGTGCAGCGCCGCGAGGCTTACTTGCGCAGCTGAACCAGGGCAGGTTGTGATGGCCTCACGTCTTGTCCCCCGCCAACGTCGCCGGGGGGCGGGCGGAGGAGGACCCGCTACGCAGGAGGCCAGCCGTGAGCATCGATCAGACCCTCACCAGCCAGGAACAGCTCGCCGACCTCGACGTGGACCAGCTCTGCCAGCTCATCGGCCTGGTCGCCTACGACGCCGAGCGGGACCCGTTCCCCGTCACCGGCTGGGACGCCGTGGTGTGGGCGGTCGGCAACGCGACCCAGGCCGCGCTGTACTACCAGCTCGCCTTCGGCATGGAGCTGGTCGCCTACTCCGGGCCGGAGACCGGCAACCGGGACCACCACGCGTACGTGCTGCGCAGCGGCGCGGTCCGCTTTGTGCTCAAGGGCGCGGTGAACCCGGACAGCCTGATCGCGGACCACCACCGGCGGCACGGCGACGGCATCATCGACATCGCCCTGGAGGTACCCGACGTCGACCGGTGCGTGACGCACGCGCAGCGCCAGGGCGCCAGAATCCTGGACGCTCCGCACGATGTCAGTGACGAGCACGGGATCGTTCGGCTGGCATCGATAGCCACGTACGGCGAGACGCGGCACACGCTCGTCGACCGGTCCCGCTATACCGGCCCTTACCTGCCAGGCTACGTGACCCGGCGGTCGGCGACGGCCCGGCCCGCGGGCGCGCCCAAGCGGTACTTCCAGGCGCTCGACCACGTCGTCGGCAACGTGGAGCTGGGGCGGATGGACGAGTGGGTCGGCTTCTACCGCCTGGTGATGGGCTTCACGAACATGGCCGAGTTCGTGGGGGACGACATCGCCACGGAATATTCGGCGCTGATGAGCAAGGTGGTCGCCAACGGCAACCACCGGGTGAAGTTCCCGCTCAACGAGCCGGCCCTCGGCAAGAAGAAGTCCCAGATCGACGAGTACCTGGAGTTCTACGGGGGCGCCGGCGCGCAGCACCTCGCCCTGGCCACGAACGACATCATCGCCTGCGTGGACGGGCTGCGGGCGCGGGGCGTCGAGTTCCTGGACACGCCGGACTCCTACTACACCGATCCGGCGCTGCGGTC
>JBEKCN010000359.1:0-5102 GCA_050014855.1 Streptosporangiaceae bacterium
CAGCCGATACCGCGTGGGCCGATGACGCCGACCTGACCGTCCTGACGGTGCACGGGGCACTCATCGACGCGCCGGAACTGCGCAGCGCCCTGGTGGAACGCCTACTCGCCAGCCCCCGCACGTTCACCGGCCTCGGGTGGCGGCGCGGCTGGAACCTCACCCACCCGGGCCTCGCCGGGCAGCTCGCCCCCGTCCTTACGGCCCTGGCCGACCCGGACGCGCCCCAGCCCGACCCTGACCAGTCCTACCTCGCGCTCATGCTCGCACGGCAGGCCGGGCCGACCGGCGTGATCACGCCCGTGCTGCAAGCCGCAGCCCGCCCTGACCTGGGCCACGGGCTGCGCGCGACCGCAACGCGGACGGCTGTAATCCTCGACGAGGCCGCCGCCGCCCCCGTCCTCGCCGGGGTGCTCGCAGAGATCAGCGATTGCCCCGATCGCGATCCCGACGACGAGATCCGGGACATCGCCCTGTCAGTCCTGTGGCCCATCCACCTGACAGCTGACGCCCTGGCCGCGAGCCTGACCACGCCGCAGCGGGACAACATGCTCGGCGCCTACTACCTCTTCCGCAGGCGGCTGCCTGGCCTGCTGTCCGACGACGACATCTCCCACCTGCTGACGAGGCCCCTGCCCGCAGGCCTTGGCCAGCCAGCGGGATCGGGCGCCGCGGGCACGGGAGGCAGGCTTGCACACGATGACAGTGAGCTGGCCGAGGGCCTCCTAGACCGCGCTCTTGCCTGCCAGGACGCCGACGCGGTCATCGGCCCAGCCGCCGCCCTGGCGGCCCGGTGCCTGGAAGACGGCCGGGACCTGCCCATCCCCGCTGCGCTCGACAACCGCGACGCCGCCGGGGCCCTGACTCCCGGGTCGCGGCGGCTGCGCAGGCTCCTGGCCGCCGACCTGCTCAGCGATGAAGGCGCCGGCCCTGACTTCCACCGGCTGATCTGGGGCTGGGAGCCATCGCGGCCATCGCAGGAACGGCATGCAGAAGCGCTCCGCCGCGGCGAGCGCCCCTCCCTTCCTTCACAGCTGGGCCTGCTGGGACCTGCCGACCTGTGCTGGGCGCTGGAGATGGCGGCAGCAGCCGGACCGGAGAAGACGGGCACATGGATCCCGGTGCTGCGCGGCATCTGGGACCCGGCTGACCGTGATGCCCAGGACGCAGCCTGGCAGGTGCGGGACACGCCACTGTGGCCCGCCTTCTCTGCCAGCTTCGAACCGGTCGTCCTCGGCTCCGATGCCGAAACAGTGCAGCGCAGAATCTTCGACAGCATGCGGCCGCGTCCGTCTGGGTGGGCGGGCGCGCGCATGCCGCCCAGGTCCGCGACCTGTACCAGCACGCCCCTACCGACGCAGCCGCGTTCGCCGGCCTCGTCTACGCCCTGCACTTCGATCCCGGTGACGGCCGTCCCGTGCCCTCCACCGATGACGACCTGGCCAGCATGCCCGGCATCAGGCTGCTCCCGCACGGATGGGAGCAGCACGTCGGGGAAGCCGCCTGGCATTACCTGCACCAAGGCAACCGCCCGGCCCGGACATACTCGACACCCCTGACCGGCTCCCGCTCCCGGCCCAGGCGGGATACCTGGCCCTTGCCTTCCTCATCCGTCACCAGCCGCCCAGCGGCGCCCCGCAGCTGCCAGCAGATGCCGTACTCGACCGGTGGGCACCCTCGGTCCTTGTCACCGCGGCAGGCGCGGACAGTCCGCAGGGCCCGGATCCCAGGCAGGTCCTGCTCGCCCGCCTGACCGGATCGGCGTCCGCCGGCCTGCCAGACCTTGCCGGGAGGCTCATCAAGGGCCACCTTTCAACCCGGACATGGCCCCACCGGCTGGAGTCCCTCGACGCTGCCTTCAACAGCCAGCTTGCCGCGACCCTGACGCGCTGCCTAGACAGCGCGGCCGCCGCCCTTGCCGGGTTCCTGCCGCCCGGCAGCACGCCACCGGGCCAGCAGGTACTCGCCCAGCAGCTTGACTCGCTGCGGCGCACTCTCACCGTCCTGGTCGCGATGCTCGCCCGGCACGGCCACGGCCCCGGTATCACAGCCGCCCAGGCCATCATCTCCAGCGCCACAGCACCCGGAGCGGGCGAAGCGGCCCTCCAGGCCGGCAGGGCCGCCGCGATCGGCCTGGCCACCGGCGACCCGGGACAGTGGAGCGAGCTGGCCGGCCAGCTCGACGCCGCGCCCGGCCTCCTCCGCGAGGTCCTGTGCGACCTGGCCCGTGACCCAGGCCCCCTGATGGACCGCCTCAGCGAGGACGAGCTC
Source organism: Streptosporangiaceae bacterium (assembly GCA_050014855.1). GTDB lineage: Bacteria > Actinomycetota > Actinomycetes > Streptosporangiales > Streptosporangiaceae > Bog-532. Next base: position 2,269 of record JBEKCN010000359.1, read on the forward strand.
GGCGAACTCTGGGAACTTCTGGCACGCCACTGGCCCTACCAGGCAGCGGCACCTCCTGGTCCTCCGGGTTCGTCGGGCGGGACGAGCAGGCACGACACTGGCGAGACGGCGTCTTGAGCGCACTCGCCCGGCGCGGGACGGCGGACGCCGTGCGGGTCCTGCGACAGCTGGCCGCATCCCACCCGGGTCTCCTCTCGCTGGACGACCTGACCCGGGAGGCCGAGGAACTGCGCCTCGGCCAGGACTGGTCACCCGTCCAGGCAGAAGAGCTCACCAGGCTCCTCGAAGACAGCACCACCCGGCTGGTCCGCGGCAGCGCCGACCTGGCAGACCTGATCCACCGGGCCATCCTCGAAGCGGCCGGCACCCTGGTTAGGACCGGCCAGCTGCTGTGGGACGTGCACCGCGAGGACAGGAAAGAGATATGGCGGCCGAAGAGCGAGGTGGCGTTCGGCGCGTGGCTCGCCGAGCAGCTCCGCGCGTCGCTCGTCCGGGGCGGGGTCGTTATCAGCCGCGAGGTGCGCGTCTGGGAGACGACCACCCAGCACGGCTTGGCGATCGACATCCAGGCCGACGCCCCGGTAACAGGAGGCCGGCAGGATGAGCCGGCCCGCTGCCGCATCGAACTCAAGGGAAACTGGCACACAGACCTGATGACCGCGATGCGCACCCAGCTCGCCGATGACTACCTCATCCCCGAAGGGCTCCGCCACGGCGTCTACGTCACGGCGTGGTTCGACACCGAACTCTGGAACGATCCCGCCGACGACCGCCGCCGGACGGCGCGCTCCCGGGATCGTGACACGACGACCACCGAGCTGGTCTCCCAGGCCGAGAGCCTGCGTGAACTCGGCCTCGACGTCCGCAGCGTGGTCGTGTGCATTCCGCGCCCGGCGCCAAGCGCGCGCCGTGACCAGTGACGCAAACGGCCCGCGAAGGCATGCCGGGCCGCGCCGGCCACGTCTTGTTGCGGCCGCAGTCCCTGCCGTCACACCGCTCCGGAGCGTGAGCCTGGTCGCGAGAACAGGTCGGCAATGCCCGCCGGCTCCGGCCGCGATCATGGCCCGAGCCTGCGGCAGTCGTTCTCAAGGTCGGGCCGGAGCTCATGCCCCGGTCAGCGGGCAGTCACCAGGACGGTAGCCGGCGCAGCCCGCGATCGGGGCGCGCCGGGATCAGGGCGGTCCCGGTGAGGCTGGCCGCCGCGGCGGCACCGAAGGCCGCCTGTGGCAGGCGCCGCTGCGGTCACTCGGGCCACTGGCGGTGCTGCTGTTGCTCGCCAAGATCACCGCCGCCATCCCGGGCCGGTAAGGCGAACGTCTCCGCTGGCGCGAACAGCGGGATCTCCGGGGCCTCCGTTATGGCAGAGGATGCCAGTGCCAGCGCGTCCCATGCCGGGACGGGCGTTCCTCGTCAGTGAAATGCTGCGCCGCGATGCCGTCAGGCGGGAGCGCGTCAGCGTAGGCGATCTGCACGGCCAGCGTCCCGGGTCCGTTGGGGCGCCACTGCGCCCGCCGCTCGTCGGCCCGCATGAGCACGGGCGAGGATCGACGGCCAAGAAGTCGTTGACCACATCCGCGTACAGGCCTGCACCGCCGGGCGCTTGTGTCCTGACGCACGCGCAGGCGTTACCGGATCTCTTTGCGCGGCATCATGCACGCGAGGATCAGCGCTGCGGGCCAGCCGACCGGGATCGTGTTCAGGCAGATGACCAGGCCCAGGCCTTCGACCTGGCGGGCGATGCCGATCACGGTGGGCAGGATGTAGACGCTGATCAGTACGTCGATGATCGCCAGCCAGAACAGCAGGTTGTCCGCGACCGCCGCGGGGATCACAGTTCGTCCCCGTCCGTGGCGGGCCGGATTTCCGAGCTGTCCCGGAAGCAGCACGGGTAGTACAGGTTCCGGCTGGCCGTCCCGCGTCGTGGCCGCCGTCCGTCCCGTAGCGTGGCCAGTTCACGGGCATGCACGCAGACGTGCCACTCATCCGGGCCGCACTGGCTTAGGATCGATGCTGGCAGCCACGGCCACGCCGACCGGTCGCCTTCCTCTTCCTGCTTGTTTCGCGGGTAGCGGACCTTCACCGGGCTGTTATCGGGGAACCTGCCGTCGTTGTGCTCGTCCACTGTGGGGCTCCTGTTCCGGAGCCACCTGGACAACGTGTGTCGTTATCACAACCTCGGTGGGCCGAGATTGCACTCACACGACCGGCCGCCTGCCTCGTAGGGAATGGTGTGATCCTGATCGCATTGCGCTGCCGGGCGCCGGCAACCGGGTGCGGTGCAGCTGGGCGTCCGGGCTTCGATCAGATGCCGCAGCAGCCGGCCTGCCGCGGGCGCATCCGTGCCCGACGGCCTGGCCGTGCTGGCCTATTACCGTTACGCACCACCGGGTCGCCGGGTGCGTTCCGGCCGCCCGGGCCAGCTCACGGGCCAGCTCCGCGTCGACCGGCCCGAATGCCGCCACCTCACCTGGTGTGTCTGATGTTCCGGGCAATGCCGACAAAGGCATCGTCACGTTGATCCGCGCGGCCAGGCCGCCTGGCGGCCCGCCGGGTGGCCATGGTCTCGTGGCCGGGCCGTCAGCACCTGTGCCACGGCCGCCGGGGCCAGCGCACGGGCCGCTGCCGCCCCTGGCCGGCCCGCCGGCGCCTCCATCCCGGCGCCCAGGTCCTGGGCCCGCACCAGCGGGGCTTCGGTCCGGGTGCCCGGGGCCTGGGCCCGTACCAGCGGGGCGCACATCCGGGTGGCCGGGGCCTGGGTCCGCGCTGGCGGGGCTTCGGTCCGGGTGGCCGGGGCCTGGGCCCGTACCAGCGGGGCTTCGGTCCGGGTGGCCGGG
>JBEKCN010000360.1:0-5101 GCA_050014855.1 Streptosporangiaceae bacterium
GATCCGGATCGCCGCGCCTGGCACCGCGCTCAGGCGGCAGCCGGGCTCGACGAGGACGTCGCCGCCGAGCTGGAGCGCTCGGCCGGGCGAGCGTGGGCGCGCGGCGGCCTGGCGGCGGGGGCGGCATTTCACGAGCGCGCCGCCGAGCTGACGCCCGATCTGAGGCGCCGGGCGCAACGTGCGCTCCTCGCCGCCCAGGGCAAGCACCAAGCTGGCGCGCCTGATGCGGCGCTCCGGCTGCTTGCGCTGGCGCAGGCGGGGCCGGTGGACGAGTACGAGCGAGCCCGCGCGCGGCTGTTGCACGCGCAGATCACATTCGCGATGACGCGCGGCCGCGACGCTCCCCCCCTGCTGCTCGAGGCGGCCAGGCGGCTCGAGCCGCTGGATCCGAGGCTTGCCCGCGAGACATACCTAGAGGCGTTCGCGGCTGCGCTCTCCGCCGACCGCCTAGTGCGCGGGGGCGATGAGCGCGAGGTCGCCGCGGCCGTTCTGGCCGCCGACTGGGAGCCCTCCACGCGCGCCTGCGATCTGCTGCTGGATGGGCTCGCCCTCCTCACCCGCGAGGGCTACGGCGCGGGGGCGCCCGCGTTGAAGGCCGCGCTGCGTGCGTTCCGGGACGAGCCGCTCTCCGAGGAGGACGAGCTGCGCTGGCTGTGGCTGGCCTGCCGCATCGCCCGGGCGCTGGCCGATGATGGGGCGTGGGACGAGCTCACCGCGCGCCATCTCGATGTCGCGCGCCGCGCGGGCGCGTTCTCCGCGCTGCCCGTCGCGCTCACCGACCGCGTGCTCGTCGAGCTGTTCTCAGGCAGGACCGGGGTGGCTATGTCGCTGGCCGCCGAGTCGGATGCCGTCGTCGAGGCCACCGGTAGTCACCTGGCGCTGCGCACCTCGATCGTGCTGGCGAACTGGCGGGGACGGGACGCCGAGGCGCTGGCGCTCATCGAGGCGCGACGGCAGGACGTGCTGCGACGCGGCGAGGGGCTCTGGCTCGCCGCCAACGACTGGGGCGGCGCGATCCGCTATAACGGGCTCGGTCGCTACGAGGACGCCCTGGCCGTGGCCGAGCGGGCCGCCGAGGCCTCGCGCGGGCTGGGGCCGCCGATCTTGCTGCTGGCGGAGCTGATCGAGGCCGCCGCGCGCAGCGGCCAGGCGGAGCGCGCGACCGGTCCGCTCGCCCAGCTCGCTGAGATCACGCATGCCGCCGGCACGGACTGGGCGCTCGGGACCCACGCGCGTGCTGCGGCGATGCTGGCCGAGGGGGGCACGGCCGAGCGGCTCTACCGGGAGGCGATCGAACGGCTGTCGCACATCAAAACCCGCGCGACGCTGGCCCGCGCGCACCTCCTGTACGGCGAATGGCTGCGGCGCGAGCACCGCCGCGTCGATGCTCGTGAGCAGCTGCGAGTCGCTTACGCGATGCTCTCGGACATGGGCATGGAGGCGTTCGCAGAGCGCGCCCGCCGCGAGCTGCTGGCCACCGGCGAGACAGTGCGTAAGCGCACGGTCGAGACGCTCGACGAACTCACCCCGCAGGAGGTGCAGGTCGCGCGCCTGGCCGCCGGCGGGCAGACGAACCCGGAGATCGGGGCCCAGCTGTTCCTTAGTCCGCGCACGGTGGAATGGCACCTGAGCAAGGTGTTCGGAAAGCTCGGGGTCAGCTCCCGCAAGGAGCTCCGCGCGGCGCTGTCCGACGTCGGCGCAGTGCCCTCCTAGCAGCCACCGGGAGCCCAGAGATCAAACCAGGGAAGGTGACCAGCGCGACTGCGAGCCATCAGATGCCTGGCCCGCCTTTGCCGTTCTGGTAGTCGCCGGCACCTGGAACATCGCCGCGGAGCAGGACAGGACCAAGCTGATCGCCAAGCTCGCCGTGTTACTGGTGCCGGGTGTCACGGCCTTCTTGCACGCCTGCTCGCGCAGCACCACGGGGCTCGCGGTCTTCGGCGCCGGCGCCTGGCCGTGCTGTTTCTCGGCATCCTGCTGGTCGGCTGAGCCCAAGTACTCCCACACGGCGCGCCGAGGCCGTTGTGACAGCCACCAGGTACCCGTCAGTCGCGCAGCAGCCTCGCGAGAACGGCCGCTTCGCTGATGTCGGGCCGCCTGGTCGCGGTCAGCAGCGTCACTCCCCGGCCCGACGCAAGCTCGCGCAAGTGCGCCAGCGCCCCGGCCCGTTCCGGCTCTGCCAGTTCCGCCTGGTAGCGGCGGCTGAATTCCCCGAAGCGCTCCGGATCGTGGCCGTACCATTTACGCAGGTCCGTTGACGGCGCGACATCCTTGCACCACTCGTCGAGCGCCGCCCGTGCCTTGGTCAGGCCGCGCGGCCAGATCCGGTCGACCAGCACCCGAGTGCCGTCGCCCTCCGCCGGGTCCTCGTATGCCCGGCGTACCTGTACCTTTGCGTTCGCCATTAGCCGCCTCCTCAGGCTGAAGCCCAGCTTCGATCAAGTCAGAGATGCCGGCGCAGATCGTGTCCGGGATCTCTGACAGCGGAACGGCCTGCCTGGGACCGCGAAAGCGGTCACGGCAGCCTGGCGACCGTCAGCAGCACCGCCGAGGCCTCCAGCGCCTCGAGGCTGTGGCGCACGTCCGGCACGACAAGCAGTCACCGGGCCGCCCCTCCCAGGACACGTCCCGGCCGACAACCGCACTCGCCCGCGGACGTGCACAGTTGCTGCGCCCGGGCTCTCATGCTCGGCGAGGACGGCGCCCTTGAGCATCACAATGACCGTCTGGCGCACTATCCGCTCGTGACCGCCGACAACCGTATCCGCGGTGTGACCTCCGCCCAGCATCATCCATCGGCTTGAGCCTGCCGGATGACCAGTTCGTTCGCAACGCTGCGTGATTCCCTCGACCGAAGCACGAGGCGCGCTTGTGATTGAAAGGCACGCCAGCTTCGTTCCCACTGCCCGTCACGCGGCGTGGCGAACGCGAATCTGCGGAGCAGCCCGGCCAGCGACTGCTCAACTTCGCGATCCCGTGCGGCCCGCGACCGCTCGGCCTCATATGAGGTCGCGTCCACCCAGTCGGCCGGACCCCAGATGCACACATCAATACATTCCTGCGGGGCATCAATGCCCCCGCAATCCTCGCAGCGCCAGACGATCACGGTCCCAGCAGGTGACGGCCGCTCCTCATCGCGGCTCCTGGCTGCGGGCCCGGAGCCTCGCAGCACCGAACGCGCGGACTGCTGAAGCGCCTCGTACCCGGCCCGCCACTCGCCCGGGCCGGGCTCGGTGCGCGCCAGTTCCCCGACGAGCGCCCAGAACCCCTCAATGCGAACGCGGCAGGCCGCCGCGACCGCCGTCAGCTCGTCGTAATCGCTGCCGCCGACGAGCTCGAGCCTGCGCTCGCGGCAGGCCCCCTCGCAGCTCTCATACTGCCGCATCGCTCCGCAGCCGATGCAACCCGGAATCGAGAGGCGACGCGGCGACTCCACGGAGTCAATATACGCCCGGCGCTAGCAGCCGGCAGCTGACCAATGATGATCTGCTCGGCACGGCAGTCAGTAGCTTCGGGCGACTCCACATCATGGTCAACAAGGCCGGAATCTCCACTGGCCTGCACACACCATCGTGGACAAGACCTGGACTTCGCACCCGAACGCATCAACGTCAACGCGGTCTGCCCCGCATTCCTGGCCACCGCCATGGTCCGGCCCTTCCTCGAAGACCCCGACCTGAACAAGGCCCTGCCCGGCAAATCCCCCTGGCCCGAACTCGGCACGGCCGGTGACGCATCCCCGAAAGTGATCGGCAGGACTGGCTGTGACCTCCCAAGCTGACGGCCAGCCGTACGCCTCTGCATTCAGGGCGGTGCGCCCTTCGCGGGCCGGATGTAACCGCACGTCAGAAACCAGTTGTGCTAACGAATCTGCTAACGAGACGCGGCGAGACGGGGGAGATGAGCCTGGCACATCAGGGACGGAAGCCACCGGCCGCGCCTGGTCAGCGAGACGCACCTGCACACCCGAGACGCCGGAGACGGGCGTCGTAGTGCTCATGACCCAGAGGTCGCAGGTTCAAATCCTGCCCCCGCTACTAGTTTCCGCAGTTCAGGGCCCTTTCCCGGTAGGGGAGAGGGCCTTTGCGTTTCTGGCGCTGTAGTAAGTCGTGTAGTAAAGACACGGTTCCGTGTGGCCTGGCAGCGAGACGGTGGAGACGTGGTGACACGAGATGAGACAGCGTGGACCCAATGGACGCTGTCGCCCGTGATCTCTGGGCGCCCGGCCCAGAGGTACGCAAGTGCATCCGGTCTCTTCCCACTCGTGCTGGACTAGCCGGAACAGGCGGAGCCCAGTGTTAGGCCAGGGCCGCCAGCGCCTTGTCGTGGCATCTGGCTGCCAAGAGCGCGAGATCCGCCCTTGCTCGAGTTCAATCACGGCGCGGCGGGACGCCGCAGTGCCGATACGGCTACCTATTTTTCCTCCAATGCGCCTTGCGCCACGCAGTGGGTTTGTTCCGGCAGGCCGCGCGTGTAACCGCTCATATGGGCGGCTGAGCCGAGCCGCGAGTGGGTGTCCTCGCTCGCAAGGAACGGGATGTTCTGCGCCGGTGGTTACTTGGCGCTGTGTTTCCCGGAGAGCGCCGGCGGCGGGTTGGGCCTGTGGGTTGTCCAGGACCGGCCTGCCCGGCCGTCTGGTCGCGGTCGGCGCGGGCCACGCTGGAGCTTAGCCTCGGCGTGCCGGGCGCGGGCGTTCTCTGCCGCCGCGATCTGGGCTTGGGATGCCGCTGGCGGTCTGGCGTGGTCCGGTGCGGCATCCTCGCGGACCTGGGCCTGCCGTCCGGGGCCTTGGCGGGCCCGGTCCAGTTCCGCGCGGGCCGATCCGGCCGCCTGCCGCGCCCGGGTCGCCGGGACCGGCGCATTCCGGCGCCGGATGATCACCCGGCGGGGTCGGATAGCCCGGGGGCCTGACAGGGCTTTGCACTGCCACGGTTATCCACATGTCCACAGCCCCGCTCGTCCACACATGTACAGGGGACCGGCCAGCGTATTTACCCAAATTATCCACAGGCCTATCCACAGGGCGTTACTCTTGGCAGGCCAAAGGGCTGCAGGTGAGCATGAGTCAAGGGAGAAAGCCGTGATACCGCGTTACACCTTC
>JBEKCN010000361.1:0-5097 GCA_050014855.1 Streptosporangiaceae bacterium
CACCCCGGCGATGACCGAGGTCGTGACGTTACCGAGCATGTAGCCGGTGACCGAGCGGTTGATCTCGCGGGCCACCCGCGAGTAGCGTTCCGCGTGCGCTGGTGTCATCATCCCGAGCAGCCCAGCGCGCATCTTGGACCCTTCCAGGAGCAGCAGCAACACGAGCACGAAGATCGTGAGCAGCGTGATGACCAGCGTCGCGGCGCCCTTGCCCAGGCTCAAGGCCGGCTTTGAGAGGCCCTGCGCGAAGCTCACCAGCTTGGGCGTGTTCTTCGCCACCCATGTCTGGACGTGATATTTGCGCGCGAGGTGCCCGATCCACCCCGTGCCGTGCTCGGCCTGCGACACATAGGACGGCAGTTTGTGGGCGAAGTGGCTGATGCCGTTGACCAGGGGGTAGCCGAACGCCACCGCCAGGCCGATGAAAACGAGCACACCCCAGAACGTCACTATGGTCACGGCGAACCCGCGTCGCCGGATCTTCCACCGCTGCAAGGCCACGACCAGCGGATTCAGGAGCAGGGCGACGAAACCGGCGACGACCATGATCAGGAGGACGTCGCGCAAACGGTAGAGCACCTTACCGAGCACGTAGGTGGCGACCACGACCCCGACTGTGGTCAGGATGGCCGGCAGCGGAATGCCCCTGCGCGCTGCGGCGCGCCAGAGGCGTTCACGCCGGGTCTGCGGCAAGCCATTTTGCACCCAACCATCATCTCAGTCCCCCGCGCCCTTTTCGTGCGGCGTCTTGCCGTGCGCGCTCTTGCCGCGAGATTGAAGATGCCCACGCAACTAAGCTCAAGATCCGTAACGTAGTTCAGCGGCCGCCGGCCGGACACCGATCAGCATGAATGATGGGCTGGGAGCACGAAGTGACGAATTCGGCGACAGGTGACATCATCCCGGCGACAGCGGACATCACCCCGAAGGCGCTTCAGACACCGCGTGCCGCCGGCCTGGCCGGAGTGGTGTTCGCCGTGCTGTTCGGCGTCATCGTCGTCCTGCTTCGTAAGGTCGCGCCGGCCGACCCCCACGCCGCCGCGGCGTGGCTGACAAACGCCAGCGACCGCCGCGATACCCAGTTCGCGCTCGGCCTCGTGCCGTTTTGCGGGATCTTCTTCCTCTGGTTCATGGGCGCGGTCCGCGCCCGGATCGGCGAGTCGGAGGACAAGTTCCTGTCCACTGTCTTCTTCGGCAGCGGCATACTGTTCATCGCGATGATCTTCGTGTTCGCGGCGCTCTTCGGAGCCCTCCTCGCGGTGGCGGGACTCCACAATGGAAATCCTCCGCTCGACACCTGGCAGCTGGGGAGGACGACGACGTTCAACCTTGCCTCCGTCTACGCCGTCCGGATGGGCGCCGTCTTCATGATCGCGGCATCGACCATCGCCTTCCGGTTGCGGATTCACAGCCGGATAGTGGCGATCGTTGGCTACGCGGCGGCGCTACTGCTGTTGTTCGCAAGCAGCTCGCTTCCCTGGCTTCAGCTGGTTTTCCCGGTCTGGGTGCTCTTGGTGAGCGTCAACATCGTCGTCTTGTCGTACCGCTATGCCGGCTCCCCGGAACCTGAACCGCTGAATCCGACGTCGGGCGACGCCTAGCGCAACACGCAATAAATTCTTGTTAAGAAGTATTTGCGTGCTCCGCTACTGTCTCTCCACCATGGCCAGCTATCTGCCGTCCCAGCCCCTCGTGCACGCCGTCGCCGCCGCTCTCGGGCAATGCTCCGACCATTTCTGAGTGTCGGTCACATGCCTGGCCGCCTGAGCGTGACAGGGTGGCAGACAAGGCTGGAGGAGAGTCAACGTGTCCGTCGTAAGCAAGCTGGTGCAGCTGCCTGACATAAAACCCCAGACGCCGGTGGCATCACTCGACCGTCAGGCTTGGTCGCACCGCGCCGAGACGTTCGCCGTTGAGCAGGTCGCGCCCATCGTAGGCATGTCACCTACCTTCATCAGCAAGGTAGTCGGGAAACGTTCCGGGCTAAATGTGACTGATGTGCTCATGCTGCTCGATCAGGATGCGTACACGGAAACATTCGTACGCCGTTCTCAGGTGCTGGACTTTCTCACCCGTCCGCCAGTGCCCACTGTTCCCGCCGTTGAGCCAGTAGCTACCAATCCCTACTCTCTCATAGCGGGCAATGTTACCGACGTATTGGGCAAGGTTAAGCCCGCAAGCGTCCAGTGTGTGGTTACTTCGACGCCTTACTGGGGCCTTCGCATGTATGAGGATTCCACCCTGGTCGAATGGGCGGACGGGGAATCCTGCGCCTATGGCCATGAGCAGACGCCCGAGAGCTTCATCCGGCATACCATCCAGATCCTCTGGCAGGTCCGCCCCCTGCTCACCGCCGATGCTTCTGTGTGGTGGAACCTCATGGACTCCTACAACACGCGGACGCAGATCCGCGGCAATGCTGTCGAGGCACTTCGCGCCATGCAGGGGAAGGAGGAGCGCGGCTGGCATGACTATGATGCGCGGCGATACAGTGCAGGCCACTCGTACCTCAAAGATGGCGAACAATGTATGATCCCTGCCCGCGTCGCAGAACGCGCCAGCAGGATCGGATATTACGTAAAGAGCATGATTACCTGGGCGAAACAGAGCAGTCTGCCCGAGCCCCAGAACTCACGGGTGAGCCGCGGGCTGGAGTATGTCATCCATCTTGCCCCGACTCGCACACCGAAACTTGATAAGAACGCCTACCGCCGCGTCCAGCCAGCGCTCGGCGGCCGGAGTGTCGGCTACGAACCGGACAAGCTCTCCGACGTCTGGGTATTGCCGACGTCCAGCGGAGGGAATGGACACGGCGCGCAATTCCCAGTGGCGCTGCCTGGCCGCTGCATTGCCCTAAGCACCGATCCAGGTGATCTTGTGCTGGATCCTTTCACAGGCAGTGGCAACGCTGGCGTAGCTGCCTGTGCACTCGGCCGCGAGTTCATCGGCATTGACGTATCTGCTACTTATCTGGCGTATGCCGAGGAAAAACTTTCAGCTGTTGACCGCAGTGGGTTCATGGCGGCCGCTCATGAGACGGTCATGCCGAATCCGCCGCAGGATCTTCCGATGACCGATGTGGGCTAGCATCGCCGCATCCAGTCTTATGAAGCTGGCGTACCGGGGCGTGCGCCGCAGGAATGCCGTAGGTGTGCTGGTCTATAAGGAGCTGGGTTCCCGAACTGCCATTAACCAGACGTTGGCCCGGAAGGCGGAACGTCCGCAGCCGCCGCGCGATTACCGTCTGCATGACCACTTCCGGGCGCCGCGGCGCGGCGAGGACGCGCCGCCGTTGCGGGACGCAAGCGGGTATCTGGTGTACCCGACTTGGCTCAATTGGTGCGCATCCGCAGGGCGTTGGCTGCGGGCGACGGCATCGCCAGTAAGTCGTCCGGTGGGTCGGCGGGGGCGGTGGTGCGAGGCCACGCGATCGCGACGGCCTGGCAGCCGCGGTCGGCCGGGGCAAGGCCACGCTGGTCGTATCCCGGGACGTATTGGTACCTTCACCTGCATCGGTGGTCACAGTGGTGCACAATGGTGCGCGGCGTGTGGGCCATCCGCTCTCGTACGACTGCGGCGGTTCGGGACATCACCAGCTGCACGCGCTGCAGTCAAGGACGGGCATCGGGGTCAGGAACATGCGGTGGCCAGCGTAGGTGATCATCCGGGGCTGCGCGGATGATCGCAGAACCGGCGGGGAGGAAGACGGCGGTGGCTAAGCATACGAAGTCGGCGGGCCGGCTGGATGCCTCCGAGGCTGTTGCTCAGGTGGCTCCAATATTGCCAAATTCCCAGCTTGTGCAGTACAGGGCCGCGGTTGACGATCTGGTGATGGAAGCCAGCAGACGCTTGGTGCCCTCCGATCTGCTCACGGCCGAGGCGTTTGTCGTCGAGCGCCTCGGACAACCTGAGTTCGCGCCTCTTCTCTCGCGCCTCGTCGGAGGCGTGGATGCCATCACGGAGCGCCTGGCTGGTGAGACTCGCAACTACCGGCCTAGTATCCGCAGCTCAGCGAGCGACTTGCCGGCGTTTATCCGGATATTCCTGCTTTCTCAGATCGACTCGGCATGGTGGAGTGGGATGGCTCCTTTCGTTTCCGACATCGATGTGCTGCGCTCGACCGAACTGGTGGATCTCACGCCGCTCAGGTCGGCCAAGGTGCTGCAGTTCCAGTACCGCGGCCAGGCGGCCGGGTTGCCGGGCCGGGCTCGGGACTGGGCGCAGCGGCGGACGCTACCGACAATCCGGCCTCGCACCGCCGGATTGCGTTTCACACGTTCGCGGCCACCGGTTATCGCGGTCGTCAACGAGGTCGCTCGCGAGCTCGCCGCGGCTCTTCCGCCACGTACCCCTCATCTTTGGGTGACCAGCTTGGTACGTAGCGTCCAGCATCAGCATCGGCTGCGATCGCTCGGTTACGCCGCCGTGCTGCCGAGTTCTCACTGTGTTGGATACGCCTGTGATGTGGAGATGCAGTGGTTCCGCCAGTTCGACCAGGACAATTTGCTTGCCCGGCTACTGATCGAACGGCAAGGGGCGGGCCAGCTCAATGTCATCGATGAGGGTCAGGCGTGGCATTTGTGCGTAAACCCGCTTGCGTGTGATGAGCTGCAGGCCGCCTACGACGCCCAATTGGCCGACCGCTAGCGTCGGCAGGAAAGGCCTTCAATATGTGCGGTATCGCCCTCATTATTGGGCCGAACCCGAACGCAACGGTTTTTGAGCGGATGCTGGATGCGATCGCACCGCGAGGAGACGTGCAAGAGACACTCAGCGGTGATGGGTATCACCTTGGCACCCAGCGCCTGAAGATAGTTGATCGGGAGCGGGCCATCCAACCCTGGAGCTCGCCTGACGGCCGATGGGCGGTTTGCTACAACGGTGAAGTTTACAACTTTCGTTCCTTGCGGTCAGAGCTTGCCGCAGTCGGCCACGAACTGCGAAGTGACAGCGACACCGAAGTGATCCTGGAGGCGTTCCTCGAGTGGGGGGAACAGGCGGTGCATCGCCTGCGGGGCGAGTTCGCGTTCGCCGTGGTTGACCGGGCCTTCGACCGGGTCTATCTGGCTCGTGACCCGCTGGGCGTTAAGCCGCTCT
>JBEKCN010000362.1:0-5096 GCA_050014855.1 Streptosporangiaceae bacterium
CGGGTGGATGTCTGGCTCACGGTCGCGGGCTGCCCGCTGCGGGAAACGATCACGCGCGAGGTGACCGCCGCGGTCAGCGCGGTCGAGGGGGTGTCGCGGGTCCGGGTGGAACTCGACGTGATGAGCGAGGAACAGCGCCGGGCGCTGCAGACCCAGCTGCGCGGCGGTCAGGCGGCCCCGGAGATCCCATTCGCCCAGCCCGCCTCGCTGACCCGGGTCTTCGCGGTGGCCAGTGGCAAGGGCGGCGTGGGCAAGTCGTCGGTGACGGTGAACCTGGCCGTCGCCCTGGCCGCCACCGGGGCGAAGGTCGGGGTTGCGGACGCCGACATCTACGGGCATTCGGTGCCCCGGATGCTCGGGGTTACCGGGACGCCGACCCAGGTGGAAAAGATGATCATGCCGCCGTCGGCGTACGGGGTGAAGGTCATCTCGATCGGGATGTTCACCAAGGGCAACGCGCCGGTGGTCTGGCGCGGCCCCATGCTGCACCGTGCCCTGCAGCAGTTCCTCGCCGACGTGTTTTGGGGTGACCTGGACGTCCTGCTGCTCGATCTGCCGCCCGGCACCGGGGACATCGCCATCTCGTTGGCTCAGTTGCTGCCCAGCGCCGAGCTGCTGGTGGTTACCACCCCGCAGCTCGCGGCGGCCGAGGTCGCCGAGCGGGCCGGCGCACTGTCCACGCAGACCCATCAGCGCATCGCCGGGGTCATCGAGAACATGTCCTACCTGGTCTGCCCGCACTGCGGGGAACACACCGACATCTTCGGCTCGGGCGGCGGCGAGACGGTCGCCGCAGCGCTGACCCGGATCACCGGGACGCAGGTGCCGCTGCTCGGCCAGGTGCCCATCGACACCCGGCTGCGCGAGGGGGGCGACGAGGGCAAGCCACTGGTGCTGAGCACCCCGGACGCGCCCGCCGCGGTGGAGCTGAACAAGATCGCCACCGGCCTGGCCACCCGCGCCCGCAGCCTGGCGGGCCGCTCTCTCCCCCTAACCCCGCGCTAACCGGGAGAAACCACTACGGGTCACGGCGAGGCGCTCGCTACCGGCCTAACGAACCCGGGCCGAAGGCTCGGGTGAGCGGCCGGTGTGTCGGCGAAGTACCACCGCGCGGGCGCGAAGCGCAGCGGGGGGTACCGGGGGGTCGCCCCCCGGGCTAACACTGCCGGCGAAGTACCACCGCGCGGGCGCGAAGCGCAGCGGGGGGTTCCAGGGGGGGCGCCCCCCCATGAATTATGTCGCTTCGTTGTCGTAGGGGGGCTCTTCGCCGGGGATAAGAGTGGTGGCGGTGGCCACGGTGGACCCGGTGGCCTGACTGCCGCGGTTGCCGTTTCCGTTGATGTCGCCGGGCTCACTGAGCAGGTGCTTCTGGACGAAATGGCGCGGGTTCAGGTCGTCCATGTCGAATTCGGCGAACTCCGGGCCCAGCCCTTCCCGCAGGTCGGCCTTGGCGCCCTCCGCGATCCGCCGTAGCTCGCGCAGGGCCTGCCCAGCCTTGGCGGCCATCTTCGGCAGCTCCTTGGGGCCGAAGATCAACAGCGCGATCATGGCCAGCACCAGCAGATTGAGCGGGGACAGATCAGACACCGGGGATCTCCATCGCACGTTCAGGAGGCGGCGGTTGCCGTCCGACCTCCACTGTAATCCGTCGCGGCCGTTACGCCATTATCAGCGGAAGGGATTTGCCCACGACGCGAGGCGGCCGAACCCCCGGGAGAGCCGTCCCCAGAAGCCGGGCGGCGGGTTGTACGGCAGCGTGTCCACGGCCTGGTTCAGGGTGGCCGGGGGGGCGTCGGCCATCACCGTGAACACGAAACCTTGGCCCGCCCAGGTGATGCTGCGCTGATCGGGCTCCCCGGTGTACACGTCCCGCCCGTCAAGGGTGACCTTCTGCCAGCCGGTCAGCTTGGCCGGCAGGTCACCGCGCTGCATGAACACCGACACCACGAACAGCCCGTCCGAATAGCTCAGATCTAGGATCTCGCCCGACCGGGTGGGAGCCTCCCCCGCCTCGAACAGGGACAGTCCGTTTGGCAGGGCAGCGGGAACCGGCCAGCCGCGGGCCCGCATATTCGTCAGGTCCACCGCGATGAGCTGAGCCCCGGCCGTCACGTCCCGCGCGGGCGCGGTGGGCGTCCCGGCCACAGCGGCCGCGCCCAGCTTGAGGTCGATGAAAACGTCCTCGCCGATCAGGTGGGCACTGGAGTCGAAGACCTCACGGCGCAGCGGCAGCTTGGTCGCCTGGTCCAGCCAGAACCGGGCCGCCAGGGAACCGTCCTCACGCCAGGCCTCGACCATCTGGGCGGGCCGGCTGTCGGCCGAGCCCGGGCCCTCATACGAGAGGTCGTAGTTGGCGCCCAGCAGCGAAACCAGTTGCGCGGTGACCCCGAGGACTCCTTCCGGGGCCTGGCTGTCGGTGTCGTCGGAGATACCCGCCTGCTGGGCGGGGCTGAGCACGCCGGCCACGGCCGCCTGGACCAGCGTGCTGCCGCCGCTACGGTGCCAGACGTCGGCGATCATCGTGCTGTCGCCCGTCACGCCCCACGTGGAGACCATCTCCACGCCCTGGTAGGAGACGGTGGAGCCGGCTTCGGCCGCTTCACGGAGCAACTGCAGGCCGGGGCCGCCGTCCTCCGGCCGCGCGGGCTTGAGATCCACCGAGCCGGACGGCCCGGACAGCGACGATTCGCGGGACTCCCCGGTACCGGCGGCGGTGCGGCTGCAGGCGGCTACGAGCAGGCATGGCGCCAGCAGGGCCACCATCGCGGCGATCATGGCCAGCGAGCCAGGCAGGCGGCCCGCTGGACCTTCACGGCGGGAAATACCGTGGCTCATGCAGCGGCTCACGGGACCTGCGGGGAGCCAGTGATCTCCGGCCCGGGCACGATCGCGGGCCCGCTGAATGGGATTTCACCGGTCGTCATGGCGTGCTGAATGCTGTACATCTCAACCGGAGGGGTGACCCGCGGGCCGGGTCCCGACGGGCTACCGCCGAGCGAGAACGCGGTGACGGTCAGGCCCGCGCCGACGCAGGCCGCCCCCAGGGCCACGTACCGGCCGCGGTGACGGGGCCTGCCGCCGAAGGAGACGGCCCGGGGAAGCGGGCCCCGGTGCCCGCGCAGCGGAACCGGGCCGCCGGGCTCGCCGATGAACATCAGCCGCCGCGTCAGCGCGTCGCTGACCGGCGCGTCCGGCAGGCCGCGCATCCTCTTCTTCAGCTCGCGCAGCGCGTTGGCCTCCGCCCGGCACTGCTCGCACGCGGCCAGGTGCGCGTGCGCCCGGTCCCGCTCGGCGGGGCTGAGCTCACCGTCGACAAGGGCCGACAGGTTACGTCCCAGGTGACTCACGCCGGCCCACCCCGTCTCGCCTCGGCCCGGCGCGGGCGCCGGTGCTCCAGCGCCGTGCGGAGCTGGGCCCGGCCACGGTGGATCCGGCTGCGGACGGTGCCGAGCTTCACGCCCAGGGTGGCCGCGATCTCCTCGTACGACAGCCCCTCGATGTCGCACAGCACCACGGCCGCGCGGTACTCGGGGGCGAGGTCCCGCAGCGCAGCCTGGATGTCACCGTCCAGGTGACGCTCGTCGAAGACATCGGCCGGGCTGGGGTCGCCGCCGGGGAGGCGCCCGGCGACATCCGGGCCGAGGCCCTCGAAGCGGATCCGCTGCCGGCGGCGTGCGGAATCCAGGAACAGGTTGGTGGTGATCCGGTGCAGCCAGCCCTCAAATGTCCCGGGCGTGTAGCTCGACAGGGAACGGAACACCCGCACGAAAACCTCCTGGGTGAGGTCTTCGGCGTCGTGCGGGTTGCCGGTGAGCCGGTAGGCCAGGCGGTAGACCCGGCTCGCGTGCGTGCGGACGACATCATCCCAGCTCGGCGCGATCCACGGCCCGGAGTCTGAGGCCGCCGTGGGCTGCGGCCCAGCGTCGTCCACGGCACACCTCCTCGCCTCGTCGCGCGTCTCCGTCAGAACCATGGTGCCCGCGATTCCCTGCTCGTGCCAGTGGGCGTACCCAAGCAGCCCGCCGACGGGCGGCCAGCGGCCTGCTGGCGGCATCGGCCTGCCGATTTAGCTAACGGTCCAGCCGGCTGAATTGGTTCCCGCCTCCCCCGGGCGGGCACTAGGCTCCGTGATGATCTATTTCTCTTTCCGGGGGAGGAACTCATCGCGAACCTGCACGCGGCAGTCGGTTACGCGGACGGCTACGTTCCCGAGGACGAACCGCTGCGGGCGGCCCGAGCCAGCGCCGGGGAGCTGGGCGGCAGCGAGCCGATCAGGCCGGTGGCCGGGGCCCTGCTGCGTTTCCTCGCGGCGGCGATCGGCGCCCGCACGGTGGTGGAGATCGGCACCGGCTGCGGCTCTTCGGGCATCTGGCTGCTGCGCGGCATGCGCCCGGACGCCGTGCTGACCAGCGTCGACGTGGAGCCGGAGCATCAGCGGATGGCCCGTAAGGCGTTCGCCGAGGCTGGGTTCGCCGCGAACCAGTACCGGCTCATCCTGGGCCGCGCGCTGGACGTGCTGCCCCGGCTGTCCGACGGCGCGTACGACCTGGTGTTCTGCGACGCGGATAGCCGCGAGTACCCGGACTATCTGGAGGCCGCGCTGCGGCTGCTGCGGGTCGGCGGCATCGTGGCCTTCGATGATGTGGTCGTGCCGGCGGAGCTGGCCGGGGCAGGCGAGGTGCGCGCGGACGGGGCGGGCTCGGACGGGGCGGGCTCGGACGGGGCCGGAGACGGGCCGGGCCCCGCCGACTGGGCCGGCCCGGGAGCCGCCCAGGTGCGGGAACTCGCCGACCTGATCCGCGGCGACGAGCGGCTCACGCCGCTCTTCCTGCCGGTCGGGGAGGGCCTCCTCGCCGCCGTACGGCGTGCCTAGGCCTGGGGTTCCCCGGCCCGGCTGAGCCAGCGGAGCAGTAGCCGGGTGCCGAAGCCGGTGCCGCCCTTGGTGGGCTCGCCTGCCCGTTCTTCGCGCCGTTCATGCCGCTCGGGACGTGCGCGAGGTCAGCCGTGGCCGAGGTCAGCGCCATCGCCGCAGCGTCCGCGGGGCCGATGACCTCTGGCCGGCGGATCGGGACCGCGAGGAGGGAAGCGCCATTGGT
>JBEKCN010000363.1:0-5065 GCA_050014855.1 Streptosporangiaceae bacterium
CCCTCGGTGCGCGGGTCGGCCCAGTCGGGGTCGAGACTGCCCTCGATCACCAGGACCCGGCAGGCGACGTTGGGCAGCTGCGCAGCGGCGTCGCCCGGGCTGGCCTTGCACATGGCCTGCAGGGCCTTCATCCGGCCGGGTTCGCTCAGCTTGGCCTCGATCCGCGCCAGTTCACCGGCCCAGTCGGCAGGCTTGACCGGATACGCCACGTCGAGGTACTTCTTCCAGCTCGACAGGCTTCCCCGGACGAGGACCTGCGCCAACTGCGTGTACCCGGCCCGGAAGCGCTTCACCCGCACCAGCCCGCCAAGGTCGAAATGCTGTTTACGGGTGAACGGCGCCAGCTCGATGACGCCGGTGATCACCTCAGGTGCGGTGGCAGCCGCGATCGTCGCGGCGCCGCCGCTGATCGACTGCCCGATGATCACGGCCGGACCACCCAGGTGACGCACGACAGCAACCAGGTCACCGGCGATGTCGGTACGGCTGTAACCGTCCCAGCCGAGGCTGGAGTCACCGCAACCGCGGATGTCGACGTTCGCGACCCGGTAACCGGCCGCGGCCAGCGCCGGGGCGAGGAAACGGTAGGAGTGCCGGCTGTCACCGATGCCATGCGCGAGAACGACGAGGGGGCCCTGCCCGGTCACGTCATAAGCGAGGGTGTTGCCGGCGATGCTCAGGCGCTCGGGCATGATGTCCTCCATAGATTTATTAATCTCGTTAATTACAAATTAGTCGCATTAATTTGTTGTGTCAACGACCTGCCGTGCGCGCTCACGCCGGTCACCCGATCCTCATCCACCACGCCACTCAAGCGAAACGACCCGCCAAGATCTACGGGGCACGCCCTAGCTGCGGCGCGTCCGCAGGTCCTGGGCGGCTGACGCCGCCTCTCCTCCTCGGGTCCTGGGCGGCTGACGCCGCGCAGGCGGCCGGTGACCGCGGCGATGAGCGAGGGAGCCCCGCCTCCGCACTGTCAGTCGCGGGGGATACGTTCGGGGGATCCCGCCGGACGGGCGAACCGGACCGAAACTGCTGTTCTTCGGCAGTGCCGGTGGCAGGCACAGCTGGCAAAGGCGTCAGGTGGCGTGCCGCCAGTCCAGCTCATCCATCAGCGCATCCAGTGAGGCGGCCGAACAGATGAGTGGTGCCGTCGGCGGCGTGCCACGGCCGTCCGGCTTGTCACTGCTGGCCGGGCTGGTGATGGTCCAGTCCGGGCACTGGAGGTGAAAGACGATGCGGTCCATCGTGTCCTGATCTGGTGTCGTCCAGCCTGTCACGGCTGGCTGGCCTCGATCTGCTCCAGCCGGTCCAGCAGCTCTTTCAGCGTTAGACCGGCTACCACGTGGCAGTTGTTGCCCTCGGCCTTTTCGGCGGTGAACCGTGACCCGCCGTCCTGCGCGTGGATGGACCACTGCGGATGGTCCCGGGTGAACAGCTCCTGCCTCACGACTTGATCAAACGGCAACGCCATGACCACTTTCCCTTGCCCGACCCGTAGGTGACCCGTTTGGGCCGTGCCCGGTACGGGTCAGCACCGGGCACGGCCTTCCCATAGTAGAGCATGGCAATAGCACTTGCATAGCTCATGTAGTGCTACCACATACATTGGCGCAGGTCATGCGGTGATTAGGTAGTGCTGTGAGCGATCTTGAAGCGAGCGGCGGCCGTGATGCCGACCTCGCGTATGCCCAGATCGCCGACGACATCGCCGCCCGGATCACCTCCGGCGAACTGCGGCCAGGCGCGCGGCTTCTGTCCGAACGCGCGCTGGCCGAGTACTACGGACGCAGCTACCAAACCGTCCGGCGCGCTATGGAAGTCCTGCGTGAGCGGGGCCTCATCGTCACCATTCACGGACGCGGAACATTCGTCGCCGAGGCCAAAAGCTAAATTAAACAGCTTCCCCGCGCCTGCGGCTCTGGCCTCGCCGTCGCACCTTCCGGCTTTCCCGGCTCGTGGCCCCGCACCTGTAAGCCCGGCTGCTTCCTTGAAGATTTGCACGGCGCCAGCCCGCGTGTTCACCCACCCAGGCAAAGAACAAAGATCAAGATCATGAGCTGCGCGATGTCCGTTGACGGCTACATCACGGCTGGCGCCGCCGAGGTGACGGTGCTGGCCATGATCTTGTCGCCGGTTCCCGGGTTATCGACCGTCGCCGGTACGTGCTGGTCCCGCTGTTCTCGTCAGCGGGTGATTTCGTGGTGATCGTAGGTGAGTGAGTTATGCCTCATGTCGGTCGCAAGGTCAAGGGCATTACGGAGGCGCGTCGCGTAAATGGTCGGGAAGTGTGCATGCAATACCCGACCATGAACCAGCACCGTGATCAGCCTGGACACCGCGCTCACCGCCGCCCGCCAGATGTTAAGCGTCGTCAACGAGCGAGCCGAACGGCAGGGCTACTACAACGGTGCCCGCACCGACATCGCCGGGGCCTGGGCTGTGGAATGGCGACCGTAGTCAGCCGGTCGAGCTCTGCGTTCGCGCACCTGCTCAAACGCGGGCTTGACAGCGAAGAGCCTGTGCGGCACTCTATAACCATCTTGTTCTAAAACTAGGTGGTTATAAATGACTGGTGACCGGCTCAGTCTCGTGTTCGGGGCGCTCGCCGACCCGATCCGGCGGGCGATCCTGACCCGTCTCACCGAGGGTGAGGCCACCGTCGCCGAGCTCGCCGCGCCGTTCAGCGTGTCCCAGCCGGCGATCTCCAGGCACCTGAAGGTGCTGGAAACCGCGGGCCTGGTCTCGCGCACCCGGCGGGCGACCGCCCGGCTCAGCCGTCTGGAGGCAGAACCGCTGCGCGAGGTGACCACCTGGCTGGCCCGCTACCAGCGGTTCTGGGACGAAAGCCACAAGCGGCTCGACGACCTGCTCACCGCCCTGCAAGCCGGCCAGGAAGAGGGCCCCGGCCAGCAGCAGGCGGCCACAGCGAAGGGAAACGACGATGAATAAGACACAGATCACCGCAGAGCCCGGCATCCCGCAGATCACCATCACACGCGAGTTCAACGCACCGCGCAACCTGGTGTTCCGCGCCCACATCGAGCCGGAACTGGTGGCGCAGTGGCTGGGCCCGCGTGACCTGACGCTGGCCATCGACCGTTGGGAGGCTCGCGATGGAGGCACCTGGCGGTATGTCCACACCGACGCTCACGGCAACGCCTACGGCTTTCACGGCGTCTTCCACGGCGACCCATCCCCGGAGGCCATCGTGCAGACCTTCGAGTTCGAAGGCGCACCCGGCCACGTCGCCCTGCAGACCGCGACCTTCGACGACCGCGGCGGCAGCACGCTAGTCCGCACGGTCTCGGCCTTCCAGTCCGTCAAGGACCGCGACGCGATGATCGCCTCCGGCATGGAACGCGGCGCCCGTGACTCCGATGAGCGACTGGCGGAGCTGCTCGCCAAGCTGCAGAGCAGCTGACCCGCTACCACCCCACGCGCCGGGGGCGCAGCCTGCGCTCCGGGCACAAAACCTTCAGGAGATGGCCATGAGCATCACCAGCACCACAACCGGCAGGGTGGACCGCGACACCGGCCGGACGCACAGCGCCCATAGCGCCCGCAAGAATAGGGCGCTATGGGCGCTCGGGTCCTGCTGGCAGCGGTCTTCGCTTTCGCCGCCCTGCCCAAGCTCGCCGGCGCGCACTCCACGGTGGCGATGTTCGGCCAGATCGGAGCCGGGCAGTGGCTGCGCTACCTCGTCGGAACCGCCGAACTCGGCGGGGCGGCCGGCCTGCTCATCCCGCGGCTAGCCGGGCTGGCCGCCGCCGGGCTCGCCGCCGATATGGCTGGCGCATCCATCATCAACATCGCCGTGCTGCACAGTGCTGCTGTCGCGCTGACCATCCCGCTACGCGCCGCTCTCGCGCTCCTCGCCCGAGCCCGCTGGGAGCACGCCACCAAGTTCCTGGCCGCGCGAACCGGGCGGTGACCCCGGCCCGCCACGCCACACACTACCGCGGACCGCCGCTGGTGCGCCGAGGCCAGCGGCGGTCAGCGCCGCGCGGGGCAAGCTGTCCGGCGACCCGCAACCTAGGCATGTCGCAAGGAGGACGATATATGAGAACGGTACGGCTCTACATGACGATGACCTGCGACGGCTGTTTCGCTGGCCCCAGCGGCGAACTCGACTGGATGGCAGCTGCCGCTGACCCTGAGATGAACCGTGACGTCGTCGACCTGATCGGCCAGGCCGACACCGCGTTCATGGGCTACCCCACAGCCTCGGGGATGATCCCGTACTGGCACCAGGCCGCCGCCAGCCCGGCAGCCTCCGAAGGCGAGCACGCCATCGCCGATGCAGTGAACCGGGTCCACAGCCTGGTCCTGTCCAGGACCGAAGAAGAGATCCCGTGGGACAACGCCGAGCTGCTGATGGTGCGAGACGACGACCAGCTGCGCGAGGCGGTCCGCGCCGCAAAGCACCAGCCCGGCCGCGACATCGGGGTGCCAGGAGGCATCCGGACCGCGCAGTCCTTCGCGCGGCTCGGGCTGATCGACGAGTACGTGCTCATGATGCATCCGGTCGCCCTGGGCGAGGGTAAGCGGATATTCAACCGCCGCACCGACCTCGACTTGCACAGTGCCAAGACCTACCGCTCCGGCGTGACACGCCTGATCTACCGGCCCCGGTAACCGGAACGCGGCTTCGCCACCGCGAACCAAGGTTCCCTCGCATACCGGAAGCAGACTTCGGTCCCCGCCCGCCGAATCCCGGCCGGTGGTCACCGTGGCGGGGGTTCGGCGGATGACGGCCGCCGTGGTGGCCTGCAGAGTACCTGCCCCCGCTGATCCCACCGCCGGAAACGAAGCTATCCGTGGGCCACCTATCACCCGCAATGTGACCACATACCGCTGCAGCTCACGGAATACGTCTCATGTGAATATGCCCTCCTGCCAGTCCAGCAGAACTGCCAAGCAACGAGGTCAGACCATCAAAACCCAGCTCACCGAACTAGCCGCCGACCCCGCACCCGCCAATGACCTCGACCTGGTCACCCTGCTGCCCGAGGCAGCCGGCGACCTGGACGAGCTGCCCGCTGATCTGCATGCCGAGCTATTC
>JBEKCN010000364.1:0-5057 GCA_050014855.1 Streptosporangiaceae bacterium
GCCAACGTGGCCCTGGACCGCGCCCTGGACGCCGACCCCGGTTATTCGATGGCGCTGCTGCTGCGGGACACCATCGACGCCGGCGTCCCGCCGTCCCTGGCCCGGCTGCCCATGACCCCGGAAGAGGTCGCCGCCAGCTACGCCGCCGACGATGAAGCACCCGGTGCGGAGGCCGCCGGCCCCCCGGAATGATGGCCCGGCCGGGCACTGTCCTGGACGGACGGGCCCGCCAAGATAAACGGACGGGCCCGCCAAGATAAACTGCGTGAGCTGTTTGTCGGGTGCAGCGTCCTGCGACCTGGGATGCACTGGGTCGCAGGGCCGCACAGTCCTACCGAAGGAAGGAGGCGCATGACGGAAACCGCCCGCCAGGATGCGCCGCCGGGAGCCATGGCCGAGCACCGGGCCGCGGTCGCGCGGCTCCGTCAGGCCTACGCGGCGACGCCGCCGGATTCGCCGGTACGCCTGGCCAAGCGTACCTCCAACCTGTTCCGGTTCCGGGACGCGGCGAGCGGCCGGCCCGGCGGAAGCCGGCCCGGGCTCGACGTGTCCGCCTTTGGCCACGTGCTTAGCGTCGATCCCGTCGCGCGCGTAGCCGTCGTCGGCGGCATGACCACCTACGAGGACCTGTGCGACGCGACCCTGCCGCACGGCCTGATGCCGTTCGTCGTCCCGCAGCTCAAGACGATCACCCTTGGTGGCGCGGTGTCCGGGCTCGGCATCGAGTCCACCTCGCTCCGCAACGGCATGCCGCACGAGTCGGTCCTGGAGATGGAGATCCTGACCGGCGACGGCCAGGTCGTCACGGCGGCTCCGGGCAACGAGCACAGCGACCTGTTCGCCGGCTTCCCCAACTCCTACGGGACCCTGGGCTACGCCCTGTCCCTCATCATCGAGCTGGAGCCGGTCCGGCCGTTTGTGCACCTGCGCCACTTCCCGTTCCGCGACCCGGCCGCCTGTATGGCCGCCATCACGCAGATCGCCGCCGAGGGCGGCTACCAAGGTCACCGTGCGGACTTCGTCGACGGCGTCGCGTTCAGTCCCGATGAGCTCTACCTGACCGTCGGGGCCTTCAGCGACGTGGCGCCCTGGCGCAGCGACTACACCGGCCGGGACATCTACTACACCTCCATCCGCGGGCCGCACGAGGACTTCCTGACCATCCGTGACTACCTGTGGCGGTGGGACACCGACTGGTTCTGGTGCTCCCGGCCGTTCGGGATGCAGAAGCCGCTGATCCGGGCCCTGTGGCCGCGGCGCTACCGGCGCTCCGACGTGTACCGCAAGCTGGTCGCGCTGGATCGCCGCCTCGGCCTGACCGACGCGCTGAATCAGGGCCGGCAGCGCCCGGCCCGCGAGGCGGTGATCCAGGACGTGGAGATCCCCGTCGGCCACGCCGCGGACTTCCTCACCTTCTTCGCGGACCAGGTTGGCATGAGCCCGGTCTGGATGTGCCCGCTGCGGCTGCGCGGCGCGCGGGACTGGCCGCTGTATCCGCTGAAGCCCGGCGAGGTGTACGTCAACTTCGGCTTCTGGGGCACCGTGCCGCTGCCCCCGGGCCACCCGGACGGCTACCACAACCGGTTGATCGAAGACGAGGTCGGCGCGCTTGGCGGCCACAAGTCGCTGTACTCGACCTCCTACTACACCGAGGACGACTTCAGCCGGCTCTACAACGGCGTGGCCCACGAAAAGCTGAAGCGCCAATACGACAGTGCCGGCCGCCTGCCTGGCCTGTACGACAAGTGCGTCCGCGGGCGCTGACCCGCCCGCCCGCCTTATTCGCCCTGACCCGGCCCCACGGTTAGATCGAGGAAAGCGAGACAATAATGGCCCTGGCGCAAGTTTTTGAGACTTTCGTGGGACCCGACGCCCCGGTCCAGTTCGTTGCGTACGACGGGAGCCGCGCGGGCGCGGAGGGATCCCCCGTCCGCATCACGGTCCGGTCGCCCGTCGCCGTGTCCTACCTGGCCCAGGCGCCTGGGGCGCTCGGGCTCGCCCGGGCGTACGTGTCCGGCCACCTCGACGTGGACGGGGACATGCACACCGCGCTGGCCCGGATGGCCAAGGCCCAGACCGTGGACATCGACCTGCCGGCGCGTCTCCGGCTGCTCCGGGAGCTGGGCGGCCCGCGCACCCTGCTCCCGCGGCTCGCTCCGCCGCCGCAGGAGGTCACCCCCGGCCGCCGGTGGCTGACCGGACGGCGGCACTCCAAAGGCCGCGACGCGAACGCGATCTCGCACCACTACGACGTGTCCAACCGCTTCTACGAGTGGGTACTGGGCCCGTCAATGGCCTACACCTGCGCCTGTTACCCGACTCCGGAGTCCTCTCTGGAAGAGGCCCAGGAGTACAAGTTCGACCTGGTCGCACGCAAGCTCGGGCTGCGCAGCGGGATGCGGCTGCTCGACGTCGGCTGCGGCTGGGGCGGCATGGTCATGCACGCGGCCCGGGAATACGGCGTCCGCGCGCTCGGAGTCACCCTGTCCGAACAGCAGGCGGCCTGGGCCCAGGAGGCCATCGAGAAAGCCGGACTGTCCGGCCTGGCCGAGGTCCGCCACCTCGACTACCGGGATGTCGGCGAGACCGGCTTCGACGCGGTCAGCTCGATCGGGCTCACCGAGCACATCGGCGTGCGGCAGCTTCCGGGTTACTTCGCGTTCCTGCTCGGCAAGCTCCGGCCGGAGGGCCGCCTGCTGAATCACTGCATCACCCGCCCGGACAACACCGAGCCCGCCGCCCGTAAGAGCGGATTCATCAACCGCTACGTCTTCCCCGACGGCGAGCTGGAGGGTCCGGGCTATCTGATCTCGCTGATGACCGACACCGGCTTCGAGGTCCGGCACGAGGAAAACCTCCGCGAGCACTACGCGATGACGCTCGCCGCCTGGGGCGCGAACCTGGACGCGCACTGGAAGGAAGCGGTCGCCGAAGTCGGGCCGGGTACCGCCCGGGTGTGGCGCCTCTACATGGCCGGTTCGCGGCTCGGTTTCGACCGGAACCAGATCCAGCTGCACCAGGTGCTGGGGACCAAGCTGACCGCCGAGGGCGTGTCCGGCATGCCACTGCGGCCCAACTGGACCGACCGGCCGGCCGCCTGGGACCAGAGCTCAGCGGAGACGCCCTCCCGGCCCGGCTCGGCGGACGGCTCCACCGGAGACGGAACGGCCCCGCCCGCGCACGACTCGGCTATGGCCTGAGCCGTAGGCCTGGACCTACGCGGAGATCCCCACGGGCTCCAGGTCTGGCGCGAACAGTCCCGCGTCCTCGCCCGCGTCCTTGATTGGGTCCTTGCCCGCGTCTGCCGTGATGCTTTCGACGAACCGGTGCGGTACCGGAGCTGGCGCGGGCGGTGGGGCCACGACCGGCTGAGGACGGGACACGGGCCGGTCCCGCCAGATGTCCACCGGCTCCGCGTCGGCGGGGCCCTGCAGGACAGTGCCCGGCAGGGCGCCCGCTGCGAACAGGGCAGCGAGGGACGTGGCCTCGTCTTCGCCCCACACCGCCGACGGCCCGCCGGCCGGCCAGGCACTCACCTGAGGGCCGGCACTCAGGACTGGCCTGCCACTGGCGGACGCCGCCGCCACGAGGGTGGCGTCCCCGGCGCTGACCATGATCAGGTCTGCGCCGTCGCTGGCCAGCCGCAGTGCTTCCCCGAAGTGCACCGGAGTGGTGAGCTGCGCACACAGCATGGCCGCGAGGTCGTCCTGCGGCGTCAGCTCGCGCGCCGTAACCGTAGATACCAGCCGCCGCCGGGGCGGCCCGAGCCGGACCCGGGCCAGCACGCTGCGCCACGCGGCAGTGCCCGGTGCCATTGCGGGGGTGTGCAGCGCGTGCGCTGTTTCCACCACGCTGACGCTGAGTCCGGCCGGAGCCCGCCGGGCCAGCTTCCGCAGGCCCGCCCCCGGGCCGGCCAGCACGTGCGATCGCGGGCCTTCGTACGCGGCGATGACCAGGCCGCACGCCTCGCTCAGCGCCCGCGCCGTCGCCTCGTCCGCGGTCAACCTCGCCATTTCCCCGCGCCGGGCGGCCAGGCCCCGGCGCACCTCGCCCTGCCGGGCCGCCAGGCGCGCGGCTTCCGCCGCGGACAGGCTGCCTGCCCATACCAGGCCGGCCAGCTCGCCCAGGCCGTGGCCTACCGCGGCATCAGCCTGAACGCCGAGTTCGTCCAGCCACTGCAGCACGCTCAGCGACCGGGCCAGGGTGGCCGCCTCGGCCGTCGGCGTGGCGATGCCGCTGTCGGCCGCCCAGCCGGGGAATACCAGCACGACCCGGCCGCCCGCCCCGCAGGAGACGTGTACCCCGGCCTCGCTGACCAGCGCGCCGCCCCGCACTACGCCCACGAGGCCGGCGGCGCGCCGGGCCCGTTCGGCCAGTTGATCCGCGCTCACCGCGGTCAGGGCCACCCGGATCTCCCGGGCCCCGGGGTCAGCCCGGCAAGCTCCGGCGGGCCCGTCCCCGGGCCCGTCAGGATGCTCGCCGCCCACAGGCCAGGACGCGCCACCCCCGGACGCCCCCAGCCGGCCGACGACCGCCGCCCGCCGGGCGGGCAGCACCGCTTCGCGCCCCAGCTGGCAGGCCAGATTGTGCCGCTCGCGGCCGGGCATTCGCGGAGCGATGGCGGCGATCCGTTCCAGCATGGTCACGAGCGCCTGCCGGTCCCGGCTGCGGAGCGCGAAAACGTCCGTGCCTGCGGCTGGACGCCCTGATCCAGCGGTAACCCCAGTGCCCATTCTTCCCCGGAAGCAGTAGGTGCGCCTCAGGCCCTGACCGCACGTACCGGACGGTAAGCACAGTCATTCCCGTGCCTGCATTCCCGCGCCTGCCAGGGCCCACGGGCGCTCGTGCCCATAAGGCCCGGGGGCCGCAGGTCCTCAGGCTTGCTGACGCGCTGGCCAACAAGGTGTCGGATACCCGTTACGTCCCGGCCGCGGCCGGTGCCGGTTCACCGGCCGTCCTCACTGTATTGAGCATGAATATTTGCGGTCAAGGGCCATTGGGGGATTCACCGATTCCCGCGTCAATTTTAATTCTGCGTGGCAATGTCGCCTATGAAT
>JBEKCN010000365.1:0-5056 GCA_050014855.1 Streptosporangiaceae bacterium
CCATGGGCAGCACCTGTGTGCCCAGCAACTCGATGGACCGCAGCACCTGGGCCTGCGGCATGTGCCCGAGGTCCATCTGGATGATCTGCCGTCTGTGCCCAAGCACCCGCTGGAAGTCGACCAGCCGCCGGGCGATCTCTGTCGGGGAGCCCGCGAACACCATCCCGCCTGGCCCGTAGTTGGCCTCCAGCCGCGACCGCCCTGGCCGGGGCGTCCCGCGCGCACCCGCGTGCGCGGCCATGGCGGCCATCTCGTACTGAAAGAACGTTTCCCGGGCCTGGTCGCCGTCCTCCGCAATGAACCCGTGGCTGGCCACCGCGACGTCCAGCACCGCAGGGTCGTACCCGGTCCGGCGTCCGGCCTCCCGGTACAGGCTCGCCATGCCGGCCCACTGCTCCGCACGGCCGGACAGGATCCCATAGGCGACCGGCAGGCCGAGGGTCCCGGCCCGGACCGAAGACTCCGGGTTGCCGCCCGTCCCCAGCCAGATCTTCAGTGGCCGCTCGGCCCGCGGCACCACCAGCGCATCCTCCAGCGGAACGTCCCGGAACGGCCCTTTCCACGTGACCCGCTCCTGACGGTTCACCGCGAGCAGCAGGTCGAGCTTCGACGCGTACAGCGCGTCGTAGTCCTCGAGGTGGTAACCGAACAGCGGGAACGAGTCCACCGAAGATCCCCGGCCCGCGGTGATCTCGACCCGGCCAGGTGCCAGCGCGTCGGCCGTCGCGTGCTGCTGGTAGACCCGGATCGGATCGTCGGTGCTGAGCACCGTGACCGTGCTCCCGAGCCCGATCCGGTGGGTGACCGCCGCGGCGGCGCTGATGACCGAGGTGGGGGAGGACACCGGCATGTTCAGCGTGTGGTGCTCGCCGATCCCGAAGAAGTCCAGCCCGACCGCCTCGGCGAGCTGGATGGCCTCGATCAGGTCCCGGATCGCCTGGCCGGTAGGGCCGGTGGTGCCGTTGGGCTCGAGGGGAGTGTTGCCGAAGCTGTACACACCGAGCTGGAAGGCCATGCCCCCACCCTACCCGGTAACTGGGGGACGCTCCCCGCTTAAGCTCCCGGCGCCGGCCGAGAGCCCGTTGCGCACCAGCGATTGCGCCGTCCGCACCACGGTGTCCAGGGAGGTACGTCGCCCCGGGTCCCACCACTCGGCCGCCCAGTTGAGCGCGCCGAGGACCAGCATCCGGGCGGCCATCGGCTCCAGTTCCGGGCGCAGCAGGCCCGCCTGCGCGGCGTCGTGCAGGAGCGCGTGCCAGATCTCGCCGTACTTGGCCGCCTCGGCCGAATACCGGATCAGGATGTCGTCCGGGACCTGCCCGGCGTTGCGGATGGCGGCGGTCGTGTAGTCGGAGATATCGAGCGCGTACCGCAGGTGCGCCGCGACGGCCGCGTCGATGCGCTCCATCGCCCCGGTGCCGGGCGGCAGCGCCGCGAGGACCTGCCCGACATGCTCGCGCATGAGCCAGATCCCGGTCCACATCACCTCTTCGACCAGGGCTTCCCGGGAGGGGAAGTAGTAGTAGATAGCGGGCGCCTGCAACCGCGCCTGGTCGGCAACATCACTGAGCCTGGTGCCCGCGTTGCCTTTCCGGCTGAGCACGTGCGCGGCCGCGTTCAGGATCCTCATCCGTGTCTGTGCCGATTTGGAGCCGCTGGTCTCCACGGTGGCTGGCGCGGCGGATTCTTCAGGCACGGAAAAATCATATGTGCCGAACGGAATTTCGCTCGGGACACCGAACGCCTCACGACGTCCGTGCCCTGGGGTTCGATCAGCCCAGCCCGAAGTCATGACCGACGAAGGGCCGCTGTGGCAGGGTGACGGGCGAGCAGGTCAGTCAGTCCCGTCTCCAGGAGTCCCGCATGACGACACCGTCTCGCCTGGTCCCGTTGCTGGAACAGTTCGATTTCGGGTGCCAGCGGCTTACCGGCCGGATGGCCGGACCGGTCATGGACAGCGGCAACGGAACGAGCGTCGAGGTCAGCCCCATGACCGACCAGGAGTACCGCTGGGAGCCGGTGCCCGGCTGCTGGTCGGTCCGGCGGCGTTCGGACGGCCCGGGACCGGGCGCGACCCTGCTGACCGGCACCGGTGACTGGGGGCGGGACGCCACGCCGGCCCCGCCCCTTTCACCCCCCGTCACGACCGTGGCGTGGCGGCTGAGCCACCTCAGCGAACTGCTCACCCTGCGCGCCGACCACACTGTCGGGAGCCACGCGCTGACCCGCGACGACTACCGCAGCAGCAGCGACGCCGCCGGTGCGATCGCGGCCTTCGAATCCGGCGCCGCGGCGTGGCGGGAAGCGCTGCTCAGCGCAGACGACGCCGCGCTCGACACGGTGGGGCTGAGCACCTACCCGCATGGCAGCGACCCGGATGATCCGTTCATCGACATCGTGTGGTGGGTCAATCAGGAGGTCCTGCACCACGGCGCCGAGATCGCCCTGCTGCGCGACCTCTACCGGGCCCGGGCCCGCTGATCAGCAGGCCCAGCGGGCCGGGCGCCCCCCGGTTGGCCAGGACGGTGTCAGGCCAGGACGGCCAGGAAACGCCAGTCCAGCACCTGCTGCCGCGGTGCGGAGTAGACCCGGGAGCGCAGGCCCACCAGCCCGCCGGCGCCCAGCGCCTCGGCGGATTCGATCTCGATGCTGCTGTACAGGGTGTCTCCCTCGTGCACCGGGGCCAGGTGGTCGCAGCTGAACCAGCCGACCACGGTCACCAAGCCGGGCAGGGCGCGGGCGGCCTGACTGAGCGCGAGGCCGATCGTGTGGCCGCCGTAGACGAGCCGGGTGCCGCCGGCCGCCTGCTCGTCGTGGTGCACGGCCGCGATGTTGAGCGTGAGCCGGGCCAGCTCGGGGGCGTTCGACACCACGTCCCCCCCGGCCACCTCGACGACGTCGCCGGGTACGAGTTCGCCGTACTGCGGCCAGAAGCCGTGGGCGGCGAACTGGTCCAGCCGCCAGCCGTCCAGCAGCGCGGCCGGGGAGGCCGGTTTGGCCGATGCGCCGGCCGCATCCAGGTCGTCGGCGTGGCCCGTCTGCCCGCTCGGGTCCCGCAGCGGCAGCATCGCGCATCGCCAGAAGTCCAGCACGGGACGCTCGTGCTGATCAACGGTGGTGATCCGGAGCGCGGCCAGCCCGGTGGGTGCGCGGCCCTCCCGCGGCCGGTTCTGCCGCAGGCCGTCGACCCGGGTGGTCGTGCGCAGCGTGTCCCCGATGACCGGGAAACGGCGGAACCACAGGCCCCGGTAGAACAGGTTCGCCTTGACATGCTGGGTCGCCACCGTGGACTGGCCGATGGCGACGTCCCAGACCAGCGCGGGATTCGCCGGCCGCCCGGCCTCGGGGCCGCCCGCCCCGGCCCCCGTGCCGGCGCCGGTGACCTCCTCGGCCAGGGCGGTGTCCAGGCTGAGCGCCAGCCGGTCGCCGGTGATGCTCTGGTGCACGGCGGCCAGGCCCTCGGTCAGCGTGACCCCGGGCACCGCCGGGAACGCCTGCCCGGCGGTGAGGTCATCGAAGTACGGGCCCTCGGCCTTCATATGCCCGTTACCTGATCCGTCAATTTCTGTGTCATGGTCAGGCGGCTTCTCCTTGCGGAGGGGCGGTCCCCGTCTGACCGGCGGCTGGGCGGCCGCTGTGCGGGGCTGACGTTTCGTCGCCTCCTGCCGCCAGCCGGGCCGCGGTGAAGAGCCCGCCCGCACCGGCCCCGATGACCAGCGCGTCCCACTCGCCTGCCGCGTTCCCCGCCGGCTCGGTCATCGCTTACCGCCCCCACTCCCTGCTCGCCCCCCACGATCGAGACGAGGGTCCCGCCGAACCGGCCCACCGTGGTGCGGACGGGGGCGACGATGGCGGCCCGGATCATGGGAGTGCTCCGTTCATGACGTGTTCCTCCAGCTCCGCGGCCAGGGCGGCGCGGTGATCGGGGTGGGCGATGGCGAGCATGCGCTCATACCGAACCGTAATAGCTGCACCGGGCAAGCCGGCCGCGCCGTACTCGGTGACGATGATGCCGGCCCGTGGCGTCGGCTCAGTCGCATTCGTCGGCCAGCTGGGCTTCCAGGTTAAGGAAGTCCTCGACCTCCGCCCGACTCGGCGCGCCTCCGCGCGCTCCGTCGGCAGCGTCAGCGGTGCCGGGCGCGTCAGCGGTGCCGGGCGCGTCAGCGGTGCCGGGCGCGTCAGCGGTGCCGGGCGCAGCATCTACGTTGCCCGTCACAGAGGACCCGCCAGTAACATTGGCCTCACCCCGCCCGCCTCCCCAGCCCCCGTCATGCGCGGGGAGGCGACGGGGTCACCCGGCCCGTAAACCGCGAACCTCACCTGCTGCTCTAATCGGCGTAGTAGCTGGAATCCCACGCCTTCACGCGGGGGAGGATGTCAACTACTGGTCTCGTACGGGATCATGGTCATGCCAACGAGAGGAGCCGGGCCGTGGACATGAAGCTCGGGATTGCGGGACAGGAGCTGCCCACATGAGCGACGGCTACGACGTGATCGTTATCGGGGGCGGCTCACCGGGCGAGCACTGCGCCGGCGAGCTGGCCGACGGCGGCCTGCGCGTCGCCCTGGTCGAGCGCGACCTGGTCGGCGGGGAGTGCTCCTACTGGGCCTGCATCCCGTCCAAGACGCTGCTGCGTCCCGGTGAGGCGGTGCACGGGGCGCAGGAGGCCGCGGGCCACGCGGAGGTCGACGTCAAGGCCGCGCTGGCTTACCGCGACTTCATGGTCTCGGACTACTCCGACGCGGGGCAGCAGACCTGGCTGGCCAGCAAGGGCATCGACCTGATCCGCGGCCACGGCCAGCTCGCCGGGCCGGGCGCGGTCGAGGTCGGCGGCGTGCGCTACACCGCCCGGCACGTGGTGGTGGCGACCGGCTCGGAAGCGGTCATTCCGCCCGTCCCGGGCCTGCGCGAACTGGACGACGTGTGGACCAATCGCGAGGTGACCGGCATGAAGACGGTCCCGCGCCGCCTGCTCATCCTGGGCGGCGGGCCCGTCGGCGCCGAGATGGCCCAGGCGGTGCGGCGCCTGGGCGGCGAGGTGGCCCTGGCCGAGGC
>JBEKCN010000366.1:0-5055 GCA_050014855.1 Streptosporangiaceae bacterium
GCGCTCCCCCACCCGCGCCCTCGCGGCCGGCGCTGCGGGGCTGGCACAGTAGACGAGCGGCCGCAGGCCGGCGGGCGAGGCGGTGCCGCCCGCGCCGTGCGGGGGCGCGAAGAACCGCGCGGACGGGTCGAGATTCCCGCTCGCGGTCACGGTGACCCGGGCCGGGTGCTGGGGCCGGCCCGCCGCTATCCGGGCCGCCCGCCGCTGCGGCGAGCGGACCAGCAGCCGCGGGTTGTCCCGGCGCACCGTGTTCGCCCCGACCAGGATCGCGTCCGCGCTGGCCCGCAGCTCATCGACCCGGTCCAGATCATCCGGCCCGGACAGCAGGAGACGCTCCGGGCCGGTGTCGTCGATCTTGCCGTCGACCGACATGGCGCAGCTGATTAGCACGTACGGGCGAGGCGGCAACGGTCTCTCCAGAGTCGGCGCGGGTCGGCGGCGGACGGGCAGGAGGCCGGCGCCCTGGCGGGCAGGAAGCCGGCAATCTTGCTACTGGGCGGTAGTTTGCGGATCGGCCCAGTGATTTACTTAACACTCCGGTGCGGGTGCACGCAGCCCGCGGGAACATCGCCCTATGCGCGGGCGCGCAGCCCGCGGGCGAGGACGGTGGCCATGACAGCATCCCAGGCTCAGGAGCCGGGATCCGGCCCCGCGCCGGCCCGGAGGACGTTCGACTCGCTGAACCCGGCGACCGGGCAGCCCATCGCGACATTCCCCCTCTACAGTCGCGCGGACGCCGAGGTGGCGGTCAGCCGGGCGCGGGAGGCGGCGCGCTGGTGGGCGGGCCTCAGCTGGGCGGAACGGCGGAGCCGGCTGCTGGACTGGAAATCCTTCCTGACCCGGCACATGGACGAGCTCGCCGAGCTGATGCACGTGGAGACGGGCAAGCCGGCCGACGATGCCACGCTGGAGATCGTGCTGGCCATCCTGCACGTCGACTGGGCGGCCCGGCACGCCCGGAAGGTGCTCGGGCCGCGCCGGGTGCGGCCCGGCATCGCCGCGCTCAACCAGTCGGCGACGGTGGAGTACCAGCCGCTTGGCGTGGTCGGCGTCATCGGGCCGTGGAACTACCCGGTGTTCACCCCCATGGGCTCCATCGTCTACGCGATCGCGGCGGGGAACGCGGTTATCTTCAAGCCCAGCGAGCTCACCCCCGCGGTGGGCGAATGGCTGGTCCGTTCGTTCGACGAGGTCGCCGGTCGCGGCGCGCCCCAGCCTGTCCTGCAGCTGCTCACCGGGGGCGGCGAAACCGGGGCCGCCCTGGCCGCGAGCCCCGTCGACAAGATCGCCTTCACCGGGTCGGCCGCGACCGCGCGCAAGGTCATGGCCATCGCCGCGGCGAACCTGACCCCGGTCATCGCCGAGTGCGGCGGCAAGGACGCGCTCATCGTCGACGCCGACGCCGACCTCAACGCGGCGGCGGACGCGGCCGCCTGGGGCGCGCTGTCGAACGCGGGCCAGACCTGCGTGGGCATCGAGCGGGTGTATGTTGCCGATCCGGTGTACGAGACGTTCCTGGCCAAGCTGGCCGACCGGGTCTCGCGGCTGCGCCCGGGCAGCGACGAGGGCGCGGACTACGGCCCGATGACCATGCCCGGCCAGATCGACGTGATCAGCCGCCACCTGGCCGACGCGGTGGCGCGCGGCGGCCGCGCGCTGCCCGGCCGGGCCGAAGACGCCGTCGACGCGCCGTACGTGCGGCCCGTCATCCTGACCGATGTCCCGGAAGACGCGGTCGCGGTGACGGAAGAGACGTTCGGCCCGACGATCACCGTCCGGCGGGTGGCGAACCTGGAGGAAGGCATTCAGCTCGCTAACGCCAGCCGGTACGGGCTCGGGTCGTCGATCTTCTCCGGCAGCCGGCGGCGGGCCAGAGTGGCCGCGCGCCAGTTGCACAGCGGGATGACGGCGATCAACTCGGTGATCGCGTTCGCCATGGTGCCGGCGCTGCCGTTCGGCGGGGTGGACGAGTCCGGGTTCGGGCGGATCCACGGCGCGGACGGGCTCCGGGAGTTCACCCGGGCCAAGTCCATCACCAGCCAGTGGATGAAGCCCCCGGTCAACCTGACATCGTTCGGCCGGACCGACGCAGACCTGAAGCGGACGGTCAAGCTCGTCACGTTGCTGCACGGGCGGCGGGGAAGGCAGGCGCGTCCCTGAGCCGGGTACCCGGCCGGGCCGGGGGCTTGATGGCCGCCGGCTCGCGGCCGGTGGGCCGGGCCAGGGGCAAGCTCGCGGCGGAAGCCACCGGGAGACCCGGGGGCCCCCGGCCGGCGGCAGCCGGCCGGGGGCGCTCCCCGGGAAGGGCCCGATGAGCCCCCGAGAATCATCGGGCCGTCGCCGGCCGGTCTTCCCGGTTAGGGAACTGACCGGCCTGCCGAGGGTGATGACCTAAAAATGCCGCCCTGACTGGCGGGCCTTTCGCTGTCTAGTCACCCTCTGTCATCAGATCATGTCAGATTGTTGATCAAATGGGAATACCTGACCTATGGTTTTCGATCACTCTTTGACACTAGTAGTGACTCATTGTGCCCATGCGAGCCGAGCGCCTGACAGCGAATGGGGGTAATAACGGACGTTACGGCCAGCGCTCACAGCGAGCCGCCGATGCAGCCAGGCCGCACCGCCGGGCCGCCGATACGCCCCGACCGCACATGCCGATACGCCCCGACCGCACATAGAGTGGAACCATGCCACGTAACCGCCGGGACAACCCCGTTGTGCTCTCACGGATCTATACCCGCACCGGAGACGACGGCACCACCGCGCTGGCGGACGGTACCCGCACGGACAAGACGGACACCCGGCTGGTCGCCTACGCCGACGTCGAGGAGGCCAACTGCGCGATCGGCGTGGCCATCACCATCGGCCAGCCGGCCCCGGACGTCGCCGAACTGCTGTCCCGGATTCAGAACGAGCTCTTCGACGTGGGCGCGGACCTGGCCAACCCGATCACCGACGCGCCGCCGCCCTACCCGCCGCTGCGGATCGACGCGAGCTACGTCGACGCCCTGGAAGAGGCCTGCGACCGCTTTAACGAGGACCTGCCCACGCTGCGCAGCTTCGTGCTGCCCGGCGGGACCCCGGCCGCGGCCCTGCTGCATACGGCGCGGACCGTCACGCGCCGGGCCGAGCGGAGCGCGTGGGCGGCGGTGAGCGAGCACGGCGAGTCCGTGAACCCGCTGGCCGCGCGGTACCTGAACCGGCTGTCCGACCTGCTGTTCATCCTCGGGCGCCGGGTCAACGGCGACCGCGGTGACGTGCTCTGGAAGCCCGGCGGCGAGCGTTAGGCGGGACCCGGGGGAAGGATCGTTCAGGCGATCTGGTCCATATAGGAGCCAGGCGGGGCAGCCTCAAGCCAGGCCAGGAAACCCGTGAGCGCGGCGTCTGACATGGCGAGCTCGACGCGGTCCGTGCCGCCCGGATCCGGCTCGCCGATGACGCACTCCACCACGACCATCCCGGGGCCGAGGCTCGCGTCCTCGGCGGGGCTGGCGTCCCGCCGCGAGGCCACGGTCAGCGTGCGGCGCTCCAGCTCCAGCCGGGGCCGCAGCAGCACCCCGAACTGGTAGTACCAGCACAGCCGGTCACCCTGGTAGGCTGCGAGACCGAGGCGCCAGGACCCTTCGCCCGGGGTGCGCCGCAGGCCGCAGTCCACGGTGCCGCCGCCGCGCTCGAGCAGGAACCGGCGGGTGGCGATGCCGCTGGCGATCAGGACCAGGATGAGGAGGAAGGCGGCGAAGAGCCAGGCCACGTCAAGAGCCAGCGCGCCTCCCACCCCCAGCCCTCGTCAGGCCTGTTCGCCTGCGGCTCGCAGCTGCGCCCTCGCGTACTTGGCTTCGCTCGGCTCCTCGGCCGCCGACGGCGTGCCCGCACCGCTCAGCACGGAATCCAGCTCGGAGCGGGCTGCCGACGTGTCGACCTCGCTGCCCAGCTGCGCGTCAACGGCCAGAACCGATACCCGGTTGTCAGCCACCGAGAGGAAACCGCCGCTGACCGCGGCGGTCACCTCGCCGCCGTCCGCGGCGTCACCGGCTCCGCCCTCGGGAGACTCCGGGTCGAGAATGCGGACCACGCTGCCCTCGGCCAGGATGCCGAGCACCGGCGGATGGTCGGTCAGCAGCCCGATGTCACCGTCGAGCGTCTTCGCGATGACCATGCCTGCGTCACCGGCCCACAGCCGGCGATCCGCGACGACGACCTCGACGTGCAAGGTCACTGCTCCATCTCCCTGGCCTTCTTCTCCACGTCCTCGATCCCGCCGACCATGTAGAACGCCTGCTCCGGCAGGTTGTCGTACTTGCCGTCGACAATCGCCTTGAACGAGGCGATCGTGTCTTCCAGCGGGGTGAAGACCCCCGGCTGACCGGTGAACTGCTCCGCCACGTACATCGGCTGGGACAGGAACCGCTCGATCCGCCTCGCTCGCCGCACGACGACCTGGTCGTCTTCGCCAAGCTCGTCGATGCCCAGGATGGCGATGATGTCCTGCAGCTCGTTGTAGCGCTGCAGGATCTGCTGCACCGCGCGGGCGACGTCGTAGTGCTCCTGACCGACATACCGGGCGTCCAGGATCCGTGACGTGGAGTCTAGCGGGTCCACCGCCGGGTAGATGCCCTTCTCCGTGATCGCGCGGGACAGCGTGGTGGTGGCGTCCAAGTGCGCAAACACGGTGTGCGGGGCGGGGTCGGTGATGTCGTCCGCGGGCACGTAGATGGCCTGCATCGAGGTGATGGAGTGACCACGGGTGGAGGTGATCCGCTCCTGCAGCTGGCCCATCTCGTCGGCCAGCGTCGGCTGGTAGCCCACCGCGGACGGCATCCGGCCGAGCAGCGTGGACACCTCCGAACCGGCCTGGGTGAAGCGGAAAATGTTGTCGATGAACAGCAGCACATCCTGCTTCTCGACGTCGCGGAAGTACTCGGCCATGGTCAGCGCGGACAGCGCCACCCGCAGCCGGGTGCCCGGCGGCTCGTCCATCTGGCCGAAGACCAGCGCGGTGTCCTTGATGACGCCGGACTCCGTCATCTCCACCCACAGGTCGTTGCCCTCCCG
>JBEKCN010000367.1:0-5034 GCA_050014855.1 Streptosporangiaceae bacterium
ATGTGCGCCGGTGGCCAGGGCGGTGATGGAGCCAATGACAACGTAGGCGGCCAGGGCGAAAAACGTGACAGCAATGACCCGCAGGACGCGGCGCTCGGCACGATCATCGGGCTGCCCGTCTGCCAGCACGGCGCGCAGGCGCCGCATCACCAGGATGGCGGAGACCAGCTCGATAACGGAATCGAAGCCGAAGCTGGTCAGGGCCAGCGACCCGGCGACGATGCCTGCTGTGACCGCGCCGCCCGCCTCGATCAGCATCCAGGCGATGGAGAACTGCTCCAGCCGGATGGCCTGCTGGTGAAGACCGGGCCGAGCCTCTGCGCTGGCTGTGTTCATGAGGGCGGATCGGGCTGGATGGTCAGCAGCTCGTCTGGGACGTTATCGACCTGCAGTGTCGTGTGATCCAGGCCGAACCGGCCGGCTAGGAGCTTTTCGAGGTCGCGGCGGACCTGGTGGCAGTCGCCGGGGCGGTGGACAAGCACGTGCGCGGACAGGGCCGGGAAGCCGCTGGTGATCAGCCAGACGTGCACGTCGTGGACGGAGGCGACGCTGGGTTCGCCGTGCGCTGCGCGGTGCTGCTGACCTGGGTGACCGGCGGCCATGATGGCCGCTCCAGCCTGAGCACCGCGGGTCAGGCTAGCCAGGGACCGCGGCCGGGCGGTGATCGGCCAGGACATGGTGCGGGTCGGTGCCGGGGACCTGGGGATCGGCGTGGACAAGTGCGCCCGACAGCCGGGGGATCGCGTGCAGCAGGGCATGCTCGGCGCTGACGGTGACCTCGTGGGCTTGCGCCGCGGTGATACCCGGGGCCACGACGACCTCGCATTCGGCCCGGATCTGGTGGCCGATCCAGCGCAGCCGGACCTGCCCCACATCCAGGACGCCGGGGGTGGCCCGCAAAACGCTCTCGGCCTGATCAACCAGCGCCGGGTCCACCGCATCCATCAGCCGGCGGTAGATCTCCCGGGCGGCCTGCCGCAGCACGGCCAGGATCGCGACCGTGATCATCAGCCCGATCACCGGGTCGGCCCAGCTCCAGCCCAGTGCCACCCCGCCCGCGCCCAGCAGGACCGCCAGTGACGTCAGCCCGTCCGTGCGGGCATGCAGCCCGTCCGCGACCAGCGCCGCGGATCCGATCTTGCGGCCGGTGCGGATCCGGTACCGGGCGGCCAGTTCGTTGCCCGCGAACCCCACGAGCGCGGCCAGCGCGACCGCGATCAGATCCGACACGTGATGCGGGTGGATCAAGCGGGTGACCGCCTCATAGGCGGCCAGCGCCGAGGACGCCGCGATCGTCAGCACGATCGCGATCCCGGCCAGATCCTCAGCCCGGCCGTACCCGTAGGTGTAGCGGCGGGTCGGCGCGCGGCGGCCCAGCACGAACGCCACCCCCAGCGGGATAGCGGTCAGCGCATCCGCCGCGTTGTGCAGTGTGTCACCCAGCAGCGCCACCGATCCCGACAGCGCAGTCACCACCGCCTGGATCAATGCGGTCAGGCCCAGCACACCCAGCGTGATCCACAGCGTCCGCATGCCTTCGGCGCTGCCCTCCATCACCGCATCGATCTGATCGGCTGCCTCATGCGAATGCGGGCGCAGCAGATGACGCAGCCAGGCCACCGGCCCGGATCCCCGATGATCATGCTCGTGCGCGTGCGGCTGCCCGTGGTCATGGCCGTGGTCATGGCCGTGCTCATGACCGGGCACGGCATCAGGGCGGTGGGCACGCGGGTGGCTCATGGCCCCAGGATGCCGGGAAAACCCTTTTGCAGCACCTAGACCACAACGCCATGGACGCACCTGCAACCAGGTCGCGTCTGCGGCTGCCAGCAGGGGCTGCATGTGGCCTATTGCCCGGTTGAGAAGATCTCCCGTACCTCGCGGGCGGCGTAGTACACCAGGACGTACCCGACGGCTCATCCAGGCCGATCGCTACGGCGGGCCAGTCCGTGTCTCGCCCGCCCCGAGGGCCTTGCGCCAGGCGGTCCCGCGCAGCAGCCGAAGGCCGTTGAGGCCAACGATGACTGTGGACCCCTCGTGACCCAGGACGCCGAGCGGCAGCGGCAGGTGCCCGGCCAGGTCCCAAGCGACCAGCCCGGCGATGATGGCCGCCGCGATGGCGAGGTTCGCGGTGACAACCCGGCGGGCCCGCCGAGACAGGGTGATCACGGCCGGGATGGTGGCCAGGTCATCGCGCATGATGACGGCGTCGGCGGTGTCCAGGGCGAGGTCGGATCCGGCCCGGCCCATGGCTACGCCCGTGTGTGCGGCGGCCAGTGCCGGGGCGTCGTTAATTCCGTCCCCGGTCAGCAGGACATGGTGGCCATCTGCCTCGAGGTGCTCGACGGCGACGGCTTTGTCCTGAGGCAGGAGGCCCGCGCGCACGTCGTGGATGCCGACCTGCCCGGCGAGCCGCCGCGCGGCCCGCGCGTTGTCGCCGGTGAGCAGGATCGGGGCGGCTCCCGTGACGGCGGTGATGCGGGCCACGGCCGTTGCGGCGGCCGGGCGGGTGCGGTCAGCGATGCCGAGCAGCGCGATCGCCGTGCCATCGACGCGGACCACCGCCACGGTCCGCCCGCTATCCTCCAGATCCGCGATTTGCGCGGCGGCAGTGTCGGCGTCGCCGGCGCTCAGCAGGTGGGCCGGGCTTCCGATTTCGACTCTGCGCCCGGAGACCATGGCCGTGACTCCGCGCCCAGGTGCGGCTGCGAAGTCGTCCGCATGGGCCAGCGGCAGCCCATTCCCGTGCGCGGCGGCGACCACGGCGCGAGCCAAAGGATGCTCGGAGGGAGTCTCGGCCGCCGCCGCCAGGGCGAGCACCTCGGTAGTGCCGAGATCAGCGGCGGGCAGGATCCTGATCTCCGCAAGGCGGGGAGTGCCCTCGGTCAGGGTCCCGGTCTTGTCGAACGCGACTACCGTCGTGGAGCCGAGTTGTTCCATCACCACTGCGGATTTCACGAGTACCCCGTGCCGCCCGGCGTTAGCGATGGAAGCCAGAAGCGGCGGCATCGTCGCGAGTACCACGGCACATGGCGAGGCGACGATCATGAAGGTCATCGCCCGCAGCAGGGTGGGCTGGAACGCCGCACCCGCAAGCAGGGGGATCGCGAACAGCAGCAATGTGGCGCTGACCATGCCGATCGAGTAACGCTGCTCGACTTTCTCGATGAACAGCTGCGTCCTGGCCTTGGCGGCGGAAGCCTCCTCGACCATCGCAACGATGCGGGCGACCACGGTGTCCGAGGCCGCCCGGTCAACGCGCACGCGCAGCGCGCCGGTGCCGTTGATGGTTCCGGCGAACACCTCATCGCCAGCCATCTTGGCGACCGGCAGCGGCTCGCCGGTGATGGTGGCCTGATCTACCTCGCTCGCCCCGTCCAGGACCTGGCCATCCACGCCGATCCGCTCGCCGGGCCGGACCAGCACCACGTCCCCGATTTGCAGGCTCGCCACCTCGACGATCTCTTCGGTTCCGGTGTCGCTGAGACGGACGGCTCGTTCCGGGGCCAGGTCGAGGAGGCCACGCACGGCCTGCGCGGTCCGGTGGGTCGCGACCGCTTCCAGGGCACCGGAGGTGGCGAAGATGACGATCAGCAGCCCGCCGTCCAGGACCTGCCCTACTGCCGCCGCGGCGATCGCCGCCACCACCATCAGCAGGTCAACGTCCAGGGTTTTCTCCCGCAACGCCTGCAGCCCAGCCAGGCCCGGCTCCCAGCCCCCGGCCGCGTAACAGGCCAGGAAGAACACCCAGGCCAGCCAGCCCGGCCCACTGGCGAAGTGCGTGATCAGCCCAGCCACGAACAACGCTGTCGCCGCAGCGGCCCAGCGCACCTCGGGCAGCGACCGAAGGCCAGCGCCACCCGGCGCAGCGGCAGGCACCGCCGCGGGCGCGGTGGCCGTGGCGGGCTCCAGCAATCTGGCGGGCACCGGGATCTCCCTCCGGGAATCAGCGGATCAGGCTAGGATACCGGATGCTATGAAGAGGTGTTCATGTAAACACCTATGTTAAGCTTAGCGGCATGGGTCACGGCGCTAACAAAGACCAGCGAGAGGATGCGCCAGCCGCGCGCCTGGATCCTGTGTCGGCGGCGAAGGTCGCCACTACCCTCCAGGCGCTGGCGACCCCCAGCCGCCTGCTGATCCTCACCCGGCTGCGCGAGGCACCGTGTCCTGTGACTGAGCTGGCCGAGGCGGTCGGCATGGGGCAGTCCGCTGTCTCCCACCAGCTACGCCTGCTGCGCAACCTCGGCCTGGTCACTGGCACTCGTTCAGGGAAGAGCATCGTCTACAGCCTGTATGACAACCACGTCGCCATGCTCCTGGACCAGGCTGTCTACCACATCGAGCACCTGCGCCTGGGTATCTCAGATACGCCCGAGCCAGCCGTCGCAGTAGCAGCTACCTGACCGCTCCCGAACCGAACCGCCCTCTTTGCCAGCAGGGAATCAAGGGGCCCGGCTTCCTGCAGCCGTCCCGGCCGATGTCCGCTATCGGTGGCTGACCTGCTGCGCGTCAGCGTCGTCGTCAGCAGGCGAGCAGGCGCGGCCGACGGTCCTTACTAACCTGAACCTGTGGATGAGGTTGTGCGTACGGTTGCCGAGGCGATGCTGACGACTCCCGCGAGGCATCCTCTCGCCGCTACCGTCCGGGAGATACGCGGCTTCTTCAACGACAGCCATGTCCATGCCGCGCTAATCGTCAGCCCGGCTGGGTACCTGGTGGCGGTGGTGGAACGTGATGACATCGCCAAGAGCCAGGCTCCTGATGCCGCCGCTGCGCCGCTGGGACGACTCGCGGGCCGCACCGTGACGGCGGGGGCCAGCCTCGCTGCGGTACAGCGGGCGATGAACGCAACCGGGCGGCGCCGGGCCGCGGTGACCAGCGACGACGGCACGCTTCTCGGCCTGCTGTGCCTGAAGGCCAGCTGGGCGGGATTCTGCTCCGACCAGGACGTCCGCGCCCGTACCGAAGCCGGCACCGCTGTCGTGGGAGGCTGCTAGCGTGGCGGCGAGCCGAGATTGATTACAGTGTTAC
>JBEKCN010000368.1:0-5029 GCA_050014855.1 Streptosporangiaceae bacterium
AGTCTCAGCTCCGCCGGGGCCGCATAGGTGTGACGTTTTCCCGGTATCGCGCCGCCCGGGGACGCGAAGTTCTCGGTGCGCTCGTAGCCGGTGTAGTTCTCTGCTGACCTCAGGGCGGCCCAGTCGGC
Organism: Streptosporangiaceae bacterium; assembly: GCA_050014855.1. GTDB lineage: Bacteria > Actinomycetota > Actinomycetes > Streptosporangiales > Streptosporangiaceae > Bog-532. Next base: position 129 of record JBEKCN010000368.1, read on the forward strand.
GGGCGCCTCCGCACCGCGGGCATCCACGGATACCAGCTCGTGGCCTGCGTCGGCGGGTCCGTTCTCGGCCAGTAGCTGCTGGATCACCATTTCCGATTGCTGGTATTCGCCTTCGCCGAAGTGGTGGTGCCGGATGCGGCCCTGCGGGTCGGCGAAGTACAGAGCCGGCCAGTAGTGGTTGGCGAAGGCGCCCCATACCGCGTAGTCGTTGTCGATCGCGACCGGGTACTCGACCCGCAAGTCCTGCACCGCGCGGTGGACATTGCCGAGATTGTGCTCGAACCCGAATTCGGGGGTGTGAACTCCGACCACGATCAGCCCGTGGCCGGAGTATCTGCCGGCCCAGGCGCGGACGTAGGGAAGCTGGCGTAGCCAGTTGATGCAGGTGTAGGTCCAGAAGTTGACCAGAACGACCTTCCCGCGCAGGCTGGGGGCTGTCAGCGGCGGCGAATTGAGCCATCCGGTCGCACCGTCGAAGGAAGGCAGCCTGCTCTCGACGGGCAGCCGGGTCGAGGATGTGTGCAGCCCGGCGGGCACTGGCCAATGTCCTGTCATGACAGATCCTTAGAAGTTGTCTGGTCCTTAGAAGTTGTCTGGCTGGCCCGGAGGCCGTCGTATCCGGCCATGATCCTGTTCCTTTCTGCCGTGAGGCTGTTCAGTCCCAGGGTTAGTTCAGGTATCTAGCATCGCCTTCGGGCCGGGCTGCCGCGCCCGGGCAAGTCCCTGGCCGTTACCCCTGCCCGGCGCATCATCAGATGCCAGCGGATTGAGGCCACGCCATACCGAGCCTCCCGATCGCGAAGCCACCGGCCATGCCTCCTCTAGCAGGCGGCGCTGACAAAGTCCGGAAGCCGGGGCATTACAGCACCAGGCTCTCGGTCAGTGGCCGGCGACCTGGCCGCCGTCGACGTGTACGATCTCGCCCGTGATGTACGGTGACGCCTCCAGGAACAGCACGGCGCCGACGACGTCGCGGACCTGGCCGACGCGTCCGATCGGGGGAAGCTGGCTTCCGAGGTCTTGGTAGCTGGAGGCTGGGTGCATGGGCGTCTGGATGATCCCCGGGGAGACGGCGTTGACCCGGATGCCGCGGGAAGCGTACTCGATGGCCAGGGATCTGGTCGCCGCGGCCAGCCCGCCCTTGGTCAGTGCGGTCAGCACCGAAGGCGAGGCCGAGTCGGCGTACTCGGCGACCGTCGCCGTGATGTTGACGACGTGGCCGCCGCTCCGGTTGAGCATCTCGGTGATAGCGCGCTGGGTCAGCCAGAAGAACCCGCCGAGATTGACCCCCGTGATCAGGGAGTAGTCATCGGCGGTGTAGTCGGTGAAAGGCTTGGAAATGAACACGCCCGCGTTGTTGACCAGGGTGTCGATGCGCCCGAAGCGGTCCAGGGCCGCGTGGATGATCTGGTCGGCGGTGGCGGGCAGGGCAGCGTCGCCGCGGAGGGTGAGCAGGTCCGGGTCCTGCGAGGGCTCGATCGTGCGGGCGCTGGTCACGACAGCCCAGCCCTGGCCGCGGTATCCGGTCACCAGCCCGGCCCCGATGCCCTGCGAGCCTCCGGTGATGACGGCGACCCGCTGGTCCTTGGCGCTCATGACCGGCTTCCGGCGCTGGCCGGGTCGCTGGGGTGCGGAGCCAGCGGCGTGATGCTCGTGGTCATCCAGGGATCCAGCGGCAGTGACGCGACGATCGCCTGCATCTCGGCCAGGTCCCCGGCCTGCCACAAACCCAGCGCGCGTCCCGGTTCGGGCAGCCGCCACAACCGGAGCAGGTGTCTCTGGCCGGCCAGTTCCCTCGCCCGCCGTGCCTCGCGCGCCTCGGCGTCCGTGACGGTCTGGCCGGGAGTGTCCGGCGGGATCGTGATCGTAAACGTGGTCAGGAACTCGGCGGCGCCCGGCTGGGGTGGCAGGGCTGGGTCGTTGGGATGCGGCGACAGCGGGGTCACCTCGTCCGTGCGCCACACCCGCAGCGGCATCGAGGCCAGGACCTGCTCGAGCCGGGTGCCGTCGGCTGCGGCGAACAGCCCGAGGGTGCGCCATTCGCCGGGCCGCAGCGGCGGCCGCCACAGCCGGAGCAGGTGCTGCTGGGCCGCCAGCTCGCGCGACCGGCTGGCCTCACGGGCACGGATTTGCTCGACCGCCTCGTCCGGGGTCCCATCCGGAACGGAAGTGGTCATAGTGACCAGGTATTCCATGATGAGTGCCTTTCCGATCAGGCCGAACAGCCTCGGGATCCTCGGGTCCGTCGGGGGACTCGCGTGGCTGCGCCGGCCGGTGGCCCGCCGGTCTCCCGTGCGTCATGTTCTTAATCCTGCGCTCCAAGGCCGCGGCTCGCGCCCGTGAAGACCCTGGTGGCTCACTCCGGTCACGTTCCGGGTACGAGCTGCTCGCCGCCGTCGATGTCGTAGGTCGCGCCGGTCAGGGCGGTGTTGCTCATCATGTGTACGGCGAGGGCGGCCACGTCGGCCGGCCCGACCACGCGCCCGATCGGCAGCGTGGCGCGAAGCTGGTTCCGGCGTCGCTCAAGGTCGTCGCCGAGCAGCGACGCGGACAGCGGGGTGTCGACGAAGCCAGCCGCGATCAGGTTGACCCGGATTGGCGCCACCTCCACCGCCAGGTTGGCGATCAGGGCGGGCAGCGCAGCGGTGGCCGCTGCCATCAGCGACAGGCCCGGGCCCGGGCTACGGGCACCGGTGCCCGCCATGAACAGCAGCGTGCCGCCGGGTCGCACCCGGCCGACGCTGAGCCGTGCCACCTCGACCGCCAGCCAGATGTGATCGTCGAAATCACGGTGCGCCTGCTCGCGATCCAGGTCGGGCAGGGAACCGTAGTACGGGCCGGGGCCGGTGACCATTACGTGGTCAACCGGCGCGGGCAGGCCGGCGAAGAACTCGCCGAGGGCGGCCGCGTCGGTGGCGTCGAACGCCGCGATGCTCCGCGCCCCGAGTTCGGCCGCGGCCTGCTGCAGGCGGTCCGCGTGCCGGGCGGTCAGGACGACGTCAGCTCCCTCCGCGCGGGCCCGGCGGGCCGTCTCCAGCCCGATGCCTGCGCTGCCGCCGATCACGACGACGGTCTGCCCGGGCAGTTCGGGTTCACGCTGGGTGGCGGAGTTGGTTGTGGCGGTGGTCATGGTTCCTCCTCGATGCCCTCGCGCGGCGAGCCGGCCCCCACGACGATCACATCGTAGTCATGACCGTTCATCAGCCCGCGTCCCGCCGGGCCGACTCGTCCACCGTGCGGGTCACCGAGATGCCGGTATGACCTGCATGTTTCGGCGCGATGCCCCGTGCCGGCCGCCGACCTGAGCCTCCGTCGACGGCGCCGAGATGGGGAAGCTGCTGGCGGCCGTGACGCCGCCCGGTGGCGAAGCTAATTAGATTCCGACATCTGCGGTGGTGAGCATGCGGCTTCCTTTCTCGTGTCGAGCCGCTGGAGCCTATCCACGCGCGGGGGAGCCGACGTAGGCTCGCTGGTGGAGAAGTAACTATCAGACTCTGCGCCGGGCCCGCGCACGTGCGCAGGTTACCGCGTCGCTCCGGTCCCTGGCGGCACGCCCAGTCACGGCTGGTTAGGACAGGAAGTGCCTCAGCGATGCATTCCCAATCAAGGGCGCCCCGCCATGGGTTGATAGCGGAACGGCCGAGCGTACAGCCGCCCCGCGATCCGGTGCCCGGGCGGGCAGCTGACCCGCCGGAGGTGACCCTGCGCCTGGCGCAGGATCGCGACCGCATCGCCAACGGCATGAACGACGTCGTGGTGCACCGGTTGTTCTCCGCCGGGCTCTGTCTCCAGACGGCACTGGAGTTGATCGGAAACCATCCCGGGGCCGCGAAGATTCAGGAAGCCGTCGGCGAGCTGGACCTGGCGATCCGGGACTTCAGGAACGTGCTGTTCGATCACTATCAGCCTGATCCGTGACTAGCCGACGTAGGAGTCATACTCGACGTAGCTGATGTCGATCTGGGCGGATGAATTCTCCGGGGCGTGCTCGCCGTTGAGCGCCGACTCATTCTGGATGATCCAGTCCATGCTGACATCGGGCACGTACGTTGAAGAGGTTGTCTGGCCGATGAGCCTGCCGTCAACGTACAGGCTGAGGTGACCAGGCCACCACTCAATCGTGTAGGTGTGCCATTGCGTCCAGTTAACGTGCGACGGGAATGGAAGCTGGCTGGCACTGGCGCTGTGAACGTAGGCGTATGGCTCCTTGTCCCATTCGCTCTCCGGGAAGTCGACTTCGAAGTTACTGCCGCTGTTATGCGGCCACAGGAGATGCGCGGACTTGTACCCGGTGGTAACTCGGGAGACGCGGACAGTTTCGGTGTATCGGCCATACAGCTTGTTGATGGATGCTTTCGGGACCACGGCGGCCGAGGACACCGAGCCAGTACCCCGGGACATCCTGATGTGCATCTGACCACCTGAGATCCAGACGGTACTCTGTGGCTCGTAGTAACCGCCTACCCGACAGTTGCGCTCGGTCGCGGTATCGGGCCAGCCAGCCGGGTAGGCCCACCAGGACGATTTCAGGGCATTCGGCAGTCCCGTGCAGATGTCAGCACCCCAGTTACTGCACCCGGAGAAGCTGCCAAGCGGGGCAGCCGTCGAAAAGCTTGTCGAGAACCGGGTCTTCCATGATGGATTAGCCGCGGCCGATGATTGGGCAACGCTGGTAAAAGCTGCGGTCATCGCTGCGAAGATGAGCGCGGTGATAGCTGCGGTGATCCTCTTCACGTGCATCTTTCCCCTCCCCATTTAGCACGCCTGTATTGCTGGCAGTGCGGGAAAGTAACCAGCAAGCTACGCGCGTCCTCCAGTTCTACGCCCGTTACATAGATCGGGTCGATAATCACCACCGGAAAGCCAGTGGAAGCGTCCACTTTGACCCCCGTTTGTCCACG
>JBEKCN010000369.1:0-8717 GCA_050014855.1 Streptosporangiaceae bacterium
GGAGTCCCGGCCCCCACCGGAGTCCCGGCCCCCACCGGAGTCCCGGCCCCCACCGGAGCACCGGCCGTCCCCGCCCGCACGGGCGCCCCGCCCGTCTCCGCCGGCCCGCGTCACCCGTGGGGCGGGGTAATCGCCGAGTACCGGGACCGGCTGCCGGTGGACGAGGCCACGCCGGTCGTCACCCTGTGCGAGGGCGGCACCCCGCTACTGCCCGCCCCGGTGCTGTCCGCCCGGACCGGCTGCGACGTCTACCTCAAGGTCGAGGGCGCGAACCCGACCGGCTCGTTCAAGGACCGCGGCATGACCGTCGCCATCAGCGCCGCCGCCGGACGCGGAGCGCAGGCGGTGATCTGCGCGTCCACCGGCAACACCAGCGCGAGCGCCGCGGCCTACGCCGCCCGGGCCGGGATGACCTGCGCGGTCCTCGTCCCGCGGGGCAAGATCGCGATTGGCAAGCTGGCCCAGGCTCTGGTGCACGGGGCCAAGCTGCTCCAGGTCAGCGGCAGCTTCGACGACTGCCTGGAGGTCGCGCGCAAGCTGTCCGCCGAGTATCCCGTCGCCCTGGTCAACTCGGTCAACCCGGACCGGATCCAGGGGCAGAAGACCGCCGCGTTCGAGATCGTTGACGCCCTCGGCGACGCGCCCGACGTGCACTGCCTGCCGGTCGGGAACGCCGGCAACATCACCGCGTACTGGAAGGGCTATAAGGAGTACGCCGCCGACGGGCTCGCGACGCACGCGCCGCGCATGTTCGGCTTCCAGGCCAGCGGGGCAGCCCCCATCGTCACCGGGGAGCCCGTGCTGGCCCCGCAGACGATTGCGACCGCGATCCGGATCGGCAACCCGGCCTCGTGGCACCTGGCCGAGGCCGCCCGCGACGAATCGGGCGGCCTGATCCACGCCGTGACCGACCGGGAGATCCTCGCCGCGTACCGGATTCTGGCCCGCGAGGAAGCGGTGTTTGGCGAGCTGGCCTCCTCCGCCAGCGTGGCGGGCCTGCTGTGCACGCACGCCAGCGGCCTGATCCCGCCCGGGTCCCGCGTGGTCTGCACGATCACCGGCAACGGCCTGAAGGATCCCGACTGGGCGCTGTCCGGCGCGCCGTCGCCAGCCACGATCGCCGCAGATTCCGGCGCGGCGGCGGCCGCCCTCGGGCTGGCCTGAGGACCACCCGGATGAACGGTTCCGTGCGCGTCCGGGTCCCCGCGACCAGCGCTAACCTCGGCCCCGGCTTCGACGCGCTCGGCCTCGCGCTTTTCCTGCACGACGTAGTGGAGGCGCGCATCGGCGAGCCCGGTCTCACGATCGAGGTCGCGGGGGAGGGTGAAGCCACCGCCGCGGCGGGTGAGAGCCATCTGGTGGTGCGCGCGATGCGGGTCATGTTCGGCCTGCTGGACGGCCAGCCGCCCGGCCTCGCACTGCGCTGCGTCAACCGGATCCCGCATGGGCGCGGGCTCGGCTCCTCCGCGGCGGCGGTGGTCTCCGGGGTGCTGGCCGCCCGTGCGCTGACCGATGGCGGCGACGAGCGGATGCCCCTGGACGCCGTGCTGAGGCTGGCCTCGGACCTGGAGGGCCACCCGGACAACGTGGCCGCCTGCCTGTTCGGCGGGCTGACCGTCGCCTGGACCGGCGCCGGCGGGGCGCGGGCGATCCGGCTGGCCCCGCGGCACGCCATCGTGCCGCTGGTCCTGGTCGCACCGGAGCCGCTGGCCACCGAAACGGCCCGCGGCGTGCTGCCGGAGTCGGTTCCGCACGCCGATGCCGCGGCCAACGCCGCTCGCGCCGCCCTGCTGGTCGCCGCGCTCACCAGCATACCGGAAAACCTCCCCGCCGCCTCGCACCCCGCCGGGATCGCGGCCAGCACAGACGCCGGGGTTACCTGCTACGGGGATAGCACGCTGACCGGGACGCAGGAAGCGCTGCTCGAGGGGACCCGCGACTGGCTGCACCAGCCCTACCGGGCCGGGGTGATGCCGGTGACCGCCGAACTGGTCCGGCGGCTGCGCGCCGCAGGTGTTCCCGCCGTGGTATCTGGGGCGGGACCATCCGTGCTCGCGTTCCTGGTCAGGCCAAACGCGCCCGGCCTGACGGCCGGCCCTGGGATGGACGGCTTGGACATCGTGGATTCAACCACCCGCGATATGGGTATTGGGTGGGACATAAGCGTCCTTGACGTTGACCGGCGAGGCGCTACTATCCAGTCCGTAACGCAAGGCTCCGTTCCCCCAGGCGGCACACCGCAGTGACCACGCCAGGGAACGCGCGCACCCGGCGGCCGGACGCGATATTCGTCCCGTGCATTGCTGGTCGTCCTCTTCCGCGACACACGGATACCGGTGAGGGAATGCGGTGGGCTCTCGTGGTGTTAGGCTGGGTGTTGCACCTGGTGCCCCGGTCCGGGGCGGGTGCTCACCAGCCACCTGCGACACGGCAGTTCCTGCGGCCGTGGTCAGGCAGTGGCCCCCCGGCAATGCGTCACTTAGATGTTTCGTTCCCGCCCGGTTTCCCGGGGGAGGACGGGTTGGCAGGCGAGCGGAGTCCGGGAGCTCAGGCGGGCAACCGTGTGAGCGCGCGGGGTCTGTTTCGTTCGGCTGCGGGCGCACCGCACATCTCATGGAGGACATCCCGAAGCGCCAGGGCAATGACGCATATCAGGGAAGTGCGAATTCTGCCTGGGTACCGCGACAGTGCGGCACCTGGCCAATCGGCCGTAAGGACCGGCCGAGGATCGTAATGGAAGGACCATTAGTGAGCGACACCACCGAATTCCTCAGCGGCGCGTCGGATGCGTCCGGGGAAACCCCCCTCGGTCGTCCGGCGTCCGCAGGGGACACCGGTCCTGAGGGTTCCCACGCCGGGTCCAGTGCGCCAGCCGGGTCGGATGGTGCTGCGGCGGCCGCCGGGCGCCGCCGCCAGGGGACTGGTCTTTCCGCGCTCCGGCTGCCCGAGTTGCAGCAGGTCGCACAGCAGATGGGGATCGCGGGTACGGCCCGCATGCGCAAGAGCCAGCTGATCGCGGCGATCCAGGAGAAGCAGGGCGGCAGCGCCGCCTCTGGGCCTCGCCGCAGTTCCGTGCCCTCCGTCGACCGCCCGGCCGCTGCGGGTGCTAGCTCCGGTGTTGCCACCGCGGCTGCTGGCTCCGAAGTTTCGGCCCCGCGGGACGCGTCTGCGGGAGCCGACGCGTCTCGCCCGCTCAAGCAGGACGCCATGGAAACACAGACATCCACGGAAACCGGCGACCGCCGCAACGGGCGGGCCGGCAGCAATGGTGTGCAGGCTTCCGGCCACGGCGACCAGGGTGGCCAGCAGCTCAGCTTCGACTCGGGCCCCGCGGCCGATGCCGCCCCCGCCTCAGCGGGTTCAGCGGCCCCGCAGGCGGCGTCCGGCGGCTCGGAGACCGCGACCGAAAGTCCCCGCGGTGACGGCCAGCACACTGACGCGCCGCGCGGCGACCGCCGCCGCCGCAGTAACAACGGCCGGGACGGTCAGCAGTCCCGCGGGCGCGGTGACAACAACCGGGACAACAACCGCGGTGAGCGCGGTGACAGCGGCCGGGACAACGGGCGTGGCGAAGCCCGCGACCGGGGCGACAGCCGCGACCGGGGCGACAGCCGGGACCGGGGCGACGTCCGCGAGCCCGCGGCCGCCCAGCCGTCCGCTGGCGACCAGTCTTACCGCGGCGGTGACGACGATCTGGACGGGAACGGCCGGCGCCGCAGCCGGGACCGGTTCCGCAACCGCAACCGGCGCCGCGAGCGCGGCCCGGGCGGCGAGCCCGAGCCGACCATCGCCGATGACGATGTGCTGATCCCGATCGCGGGCATCCTCGACGTCGGACCACCGGCTACCTGCCCGGGCCGAACGACGTGTACGTGTCGCTGTCCCAGGTGCGCCGCTACGGCCTGCGCAAGGGCGACGTCATCGAGGGCGCCGTGCGCCAGCCGCGCGACGGCGAGCGCCGGGAGAAGTTCAACGCGCTGGTCCGCCTGGACAAGGTCAACGGGCTCGACCCCGAGCAGTCCAGCTCCCGCGTCGAGTTCTCCAAGCTGGTCCCGCTCTACCCGCAGGACCGCCTCCGCCTGGAGACCGAGCCGGGCATCATGACCACCCGGATCATGGACCTGATCTGCCCCATCGGCAAGGGCCAGCGCGGGCTGATCGTCTCGCCGCCAAAGGCCGGCAAGACGATGATCCTGCAGGCGATCGCCAACGCGATCACCAAGAACAACCCCGAGTGCCACCTTATGGTCGTCCTCGTCGACGAGCGTCCCGAGGAAGTCACCGACATGCAGCGCACGGTCAAGGGTGAGGTGATCCACTCCACCTTCGACCACCCCGCCGACGACCACACGACCGTCGCGGAGCTGGCCATCGAGCGCGCTAAGCGCCTGGTGGAGATGGGCCACGACGTGGTGGTCCTGCTCGACTCCATCACCCGCCTCGGCCGCGCCTACAACCAGGCCGCCCCGGCCAGTGGACGAATCCTGTCCGGTGGTGTCGACTCCACCGCGTTGTACCCGCCGAAGCGGTTCTTCGGCGCCGCGCGCAACATCGAGAACGGCGGATCGCTGACCATCCTGGCCACCGCCCTCATCGAGACCGGCTCGCGGATGGACGAGGTCATCTTCGAGGAGTTCAAGGGCACCGGCAACATGGAGCTGCGGCTCCGCCGTGAGCTGGCCGACAAGCGCCTGTTCCCGGCGGTGGACGTGGACGCCTCCAGCACCCGTAAGGAAGAGATCCTGATGGCGCCGGACGAGCTGAAGATCATCTGGCAGCTCCGCCGCGTGCTGCACGCGCTCGACCCGCAGCAGGCTCTGGAGCTGCTGATGGAGCGGATGCGTGAGACCAAGAGCAACGCTGAGTTCCTGCTCCAGGTGCAGAAGACGACGCTCAGCTCCTGAGCGGGCTCCTGACCAGGACGTGATGGCCGTGTCCCCGCATCCCCGGGGACACGGGCATTGCCGTGCCGCGCGCCGGATGCGCGTACCCGGCCGGCCTGCCTGCCTGCCCGGGCCGCCTAGCCCGCGCACCTCATGACGTGCGCTAACCCGGGTGGGACAAAGGAACGGCGCAGAGTTAGCGGAGTCGGTTCGTGACGGAATTTTATTGCGCGGGGCCGGTCAGGGCGCCGCTACGCGAAGGTTTCAGGCCGCTCTCGACGGGACGACTGAGCGACAAGCGCTCTCGACGGGACGACTGAGCGACAAGCGCTTCCGTTCTCACCGGCGGCGCACCCTCCGCCCGGTAAGCTGTACCTGGTTCTACCGGAAGAATAAATGGGCAAAACTTGCCCGATTTCGGGCAGGAAATTTGCTTTAAGCGGGTAATGCTGGCAAATTGATCCTATGCCGGAGCTTGTTCCGTCTGCGGAGCCCGACCTGGTCCGTCACGTTACGGCCTCTACGGGATTGGCGCACACCACCGCGGTCCGGGTGATCGCGGATGTGCTGGCGTACTTCGACGAAACGGTCGAGGAGTTCGTGCGGCGGCGGCATCAGGAGATGAAGCTCCGGCGGCTGAAGAACGCCGAGATCTGGTCGGCCCTCTCTGCCGAGATGGCCGCCCGGAGGTTCGGCGCACCCGAGCTGACCGAGCGTCAGCTCCGCCGGATCGTGTACGGCTGAGCTCTACGGGAGGGGACGCGTTCATGTGCGGAATCGTGGGCTACATCGGCCGCCGGGAGGCCGTGCCCGTGCTAATCGAGGGACTGCGCAGGCTGGAGTACCGGGGCTATGACTCTGCGGGCCTGGCCGTCATCTACCGCGGCAAGCTTCAGGTCATCAAGACCGCGGGCCGGGTGCAGGATCTCCGCGACCAGGTCAACGACCGGATGCGCGCCAACATCGGCATCGGGCACACCCGGTGGGCGACGCACGGCGAGCCGAACGAAATCAACGCGCACCCGCACCTGGACGCCGCCGGCCACGTCGCCGTGGTACACAACGGCATCATCGAGAACGCGGAACAGCTGCGCGATCAGCTGACCGCGGCCGGGGTCACGCTCGTCTCCGACACCGACACCGAGGCGCTGGCCCACCTCATCGCGGCCGAGATCGACGACGGAGAGCCCGGCACGAGCCTGGAGGACGCCGTCCGGCGCGCGCTGAGCCGCGTCGAGGGTACCTACGGGCTGCTGGTCATGGACGTCCGCCGCCCGGATGAGCTGGTCGTGGCGCGCAACGGCAGCCCCATTGTGCTGGGCATCGGGCAGAACGAAATGTTTGTCGCCTCCGACGTCGCCGCGCTCGTCCGGTACACCCAGCAGGTCGTCTACCTCGACGACGCCGAGATCGCCACGGTGCGGGCCAACGGCTTCCAGACCAGCACGCTGGACAACCAGAGCACCAGCAAGACCCCGATGACGGTCGAGGCCGAGGCCGGCGACTACGAGCTCGGCGCGTATGAGGACTACATGCGCAAGGAGATCCACGAGCAGCCCGAAGCGCTGCGCCGGGTGCTCCGCGGCCGCCTCGACGAGCGCTTCGCCACCGCGCGCCTGGGCGGTATCGACCTGGACGCCCGCCAGCTCCGCTCGGTGCGCCGGGTCAAGTTCCTCGGCTGCGGCTCGGCCTACTACGCCGGTCAGATGGGCGCGGTGCTGGTCGAGGAGCTGGCCCGGGTGCCCGCGGACGCCGAGCCCGCGTCCGAGTTCCGCTACCGGAACCCGGTAGTCGACCCGGACACCCTGTACGTGGCGATCAGCCAGTCCGGGGAGACGCTGGACACGCTGATGGCCGTGCAGGAGCTGAAGCGCAAGGGCGGCCAGGTACTGGGGGCCGTCAACGCGGTCGGCAGCGCGATCGCGCGCGAATGCGGCAGCGGGGTGTTCCTGCACGCCGGCCCGGAGATCGCGGTCGCCTCCACCAAGGCGCTGACCAATATGACCGCGTCGTTCGCCCTGCTCGGGCTGCTGCTCGGCCGGGTCCGTGACATGTCCGCCGCCGAGGGGGCCCGGATCGTCGAGGGCATGCGCGCGCTGCCGGAGCACATCAACCGCGTGCTGGCCCAGGAAGACGAGATTGCCGCGATCGCCGGCCAGTTCGCCGACGCCGATCACATGTTCTTTATCGGCCGGGTCCGGGCCTGGCCGGTGGCACGCGAGGGCGCCCAGAAGCTCAAGGAGGTCTCCTACGTGCACGCCGAGGCCTACCAGGCCTCCGAGCTGAAGCACGGGCCGCTGGCCCTGATCGACGCGAGCATGCCGAGCGTGGTGCTGGTCCCGGACGACGAGCTGCTCAGCAAAAATATCTCCACAATCGAGCAGATCAAGGCGCGGGGCGGTCCAGTCATCGCGGTGACCAGCGGAGACCTGCCCGCCGACCTCGCCGAGGCGGTGATCCGGGTGCCGCACTGCACCCCGGAGCTGGACCCCATCCTGCTCACGATCCCGCTGCAGATGTTCGCCTACCACATGGCGGCCAAGCTGGGCCGCGATATCGACAAGCCCCGCAACCTGGCCAAGAGCGTCACCGTCGAATAACCGGCCCAACGAGCCGGGGCCGCAGGCCCCGGCGAGTGGCCGGTGTGCCGGCGAAGTACCGCCGCGGGCTACGGACCGACGGGCCGAAGGCCCGACCGCCCAGCGAACCGGGCCTTCAGGCCTGGTGAGCGGCGGTGCAACGGCGAAGTACCACCATCGGGGCGTCGCGGGAGGTTCCGGGGGGTCGCCCCCCGGGCCAGCACTAGTGCAACGTGAGGATGCGGGGTTCGCCTTCGGGTCCGGGCAGCGGCTGCTCACACCAGACAACCTTGCCGGTGGCCGTCCGCCGGGCCCCCCAGCGTTGCGCGAACTGGCTGACGACCTGCAGGCCGCGCCCGTTCTCATCGTCCCGGCCTGCCTGCCGTAGCCGCGGCAGCGCGGCGGAATTGTCGCCCACCTCGCAGACCAGCGCACCCTCCCGCACGAGGCGCAGCGTGACCGTGCCGGGGGAGTACCGCAGCGCGTTCGTGACCAGCTCCGACACCAGCAGCTCGGTGATCGGGATCACGTCGTGCAGGCCCCAGCGCTCCATCGGCTCGCGGATGAGCGTCCGGGCCTGGCCCACCGAGGTGAGCTCCCGGCCCAGCGTCCAGGTCGCGTGGTGGTCGGCCGGGATGCGGGACAGCCGGGCCAGCAGCACCGCGATGTCGTCGCGCTGCTGGTCGGCATACACGCCATCCAGCGTGGCCTTGCACAGATCCTCGAGCGAGCGGGATGAGATGTCGCTGTCGCTGAAGATCTTCTGCAGCCGTTGCAGGCCGTCATCGATGTCGCGGGTGCGGTTCTCCACCAGGCCGTCGGTGTAGAGCAGGAACAGGCTGCCGTCCTCGATCGGGAACACGCGGCTCTGGATCGGGCCCTCGCCCACACCAAGCGGCGGGGCGGGCGCGACGTCGAGGTACTCGTTGCTGCCGTCCGGCTGGACAAGCAGCGGCGGCAGGTGCCCGGCCACCGCCACCTCGCAGGTGCCGCTGACCGCGTCGAAGATCGCGTAGGCGCAGGTCGCGAAGTGCGGCTCGCGCTCACCCAGCGTGTGCATGAGCTCGTCGAGCTGCTGCAGCGATTCGGCGGGGGGCAGCTCGAGCCGGGCCAGCGTGTGGATGGCGGTGCGCAGCCGTCCCATGGTCACGGCGGCCCGCACGCCGTGCCCGGCCACGTCGCCGACGACCAGGGCGACCCGCGCACCCGGCAGCGCGATGGACTCGTACCAGTCCCCGCCGACCTCGATGAGCTT
>JBEKCN010000370.1:0-5027 GCA_050014855.1 Streptosporangiaceae bacterium
GTCGCTCTATCCCCTGAGCTATCAGGGCCAGCGCCCGCCCAAGCCTAGCCGGTCCGCGGCTGGGCCGGGGATCGTCTGGCCAGGCATCGTAGGCTGGGGGGCCATCGGCACGGCAGAGGAGTGTGGCACGGTGCAGGTCCGGGACGTGATGACTGAGGCGACGATCACCGAGACGCCGGCCGACAAGCTCCGCACCGCCGCCGAGCGAATGTGGCGTGAGCAGACCGGTTCGCTGCTCATCACCACCGACGGGCAGCTGACCGGGATCATCACCGAACGGGACGTGCTGCGGGCCGTCGCCCTGGGCGCTGATCCGGACCTGGCCACCGTAGACGAGGCGATGAGCATCGACGTGCACACCGTGCCGCCGGACATGCCACTGCACGTGGCGGCGCGGGAGATGGCCGCGCGCTGGATCCGGCACCTGCCAGTAGTGGAGAACGGGCAGCTGCTCGGTGTGATCAGCATGCGGGACGTCACCGGGGTGTTCGGCGCGCTGGGCGCGGGCGATAGCCAGATCGACATAGAGCACGAATTCGACCAGCTGGTGCGCAAGCGGCGGCTGGCCCGGATCGAGCGCGGCGAGCAGGCCTAGCGGCTAGGGCAGCTGGAACGGCAGCGGCAGGCCGTCCAGCGCGTGCGCGCAGGCGTCGTCGGGCTGATCGCCCGGAAGGTCCGCGATGAGGGCCGCGACCAGGTCCCGGAGCCGGGCCACGTTGGCCGCGAAGACCTCGAACACCTCCGTCTGGGTCACGCCCTTACCTGCTTCGATGCCCGCGTCCAGGTCGGTGACCAGGGCCAGCGGGATGTAGCAGAGCGCCAGCTCACGAGCGAGCACGGCCTCGGGATGCCCGGTCATGCCGACCAGCGTCCAGCCCTGCGCGGCGAACCACCGCGACTCCGCGCGGGTGGAGAAACGCTGGCCCTCGATGACGACGAGCGTCCCGGACGGCACCGGGGCCCAGCCGGCCTCATCCGCCGCCGCGATGGCGCGCTCGCGCCCGCTCGCGCAGTACGGATCGGCGAACGTGACGTGCACGCCGCGCTGGTCGAAGAAGGTCTGCGCCCGGCCACTGGTCCGGTCGACAAGTTGGTCTGGCACCACCAGCGTGCCCGGCCCGAACGAGGCCGTCAGCGAGCCGACCGCGCTGGGGGCGATGACCTGGCGAACGCCGAGGGAACGCAGCGCCCACAGGTTGGGCCGGTAGGGAATGCGGTGCGGTGGGAAACGATGATCCCGGCCGTGCCGGGGCAGGAATGCGACGCGGCGCCCGGCAACCTCGCCGACCGTCACCGGGTCGCTGGGCGGCCCATAGGGGGTGTCGACCTTGACCTCTTCGGCGGCGTCGAGGAACTCATAGAAACCCGATCCCCCGATGACCCCGATCTCGGCGACGGAAGACATGAGCGTCAGGCGACCTTCTCACCGGAGGACCCGGAGGACCCGGAGGCTTTGGACACTGAGCTCGAGGACGAGGAGTCCTTGCCGGTGGTCTTGCTGCCGCTCTTGGCGCTGTCGCTCTTGGCGCTGTCGCTCTTGGCGCTGTCGCTCTTGGCGCTGTCGCTCTTGGAACCGGAATCGGTCTTGGAGTCCGCGGACGACGAGCTGGAGTCCCCCACCTTCTCCTTGGGCGCCGACCCGTTACCGGAGCGGCTGTCGGTGCGGTAGAAGCCGGAGCCCTTGAACACGATCCCCACGGGAGAGAAGACCTTGCGCAGGCGGCCTTCACAGGCAGGGCAGACGGTCAGCGGGTCGTCGCTGAACTTCTGCACCACCTCGAGCTGGTCGCCGCACTCAGTGCAGGCGTACTGATACGTGGGCACAGGATCTCCCTCCGTGCGATGCCGAGGCCGCCCGGAGCCAGGCAGACCGGCGGCTAAGTGTGCTCGCGCCGCGCGATGCTAGCACTCACACAATCCGAGTGCTAATCGTAACGGTATTTGAATACTCACAATTCCCCGGGACGGCAGGACGGCCATCGAGACCGGGCGGTCGTGCGGCGCGGCTGGCACGTGGTCGAGCAGCTCGCCGTCGTTCAGCAGGGCGATGACCGGCACCTGGGGGCCGACGCGGGCCAGCGCCCGGTCGTAACTGCCCCCGCCCCGGCCCAGCCGGTTCCCGCGGGTGTCCACGGCCAGCGCGGGCACCAGGACGAGGGAGGCCCGCGCCACCGCGTCCGCGCCGCGTGCCGGTTCCGCCGGCTCCATCAGGCCCTTCGGCCCGGGCACCAGTGAGTCGGGGCCTTCGTAGGACGCCCAGTCGAGGTCCCCATCGGGCCGCAGCAGCGGCAGGATGACGTAGGTACCACGCTTCCACAGCCCGAAGATGAGGCTGTGGGTGTCCGGCTCACTGCCCACCGAGAAATACGCGGCGACCGTACCTGCCATCTGGGTCTGCGGAAGTGACAGCACATGGTCGCGGTTGAGCCGTCCTGCCGCCGCGCGCTGTTCGGCTGGCTGGCTCGCCCGGGCAGCGAGCAGCCTGGCCCGCAGGGCGGCCTTTGCGGCGGCCGTATCGTCCGCTGGGCGGCCCGCCGCGCCTGGGCGGGTGCCCTCAGAACCGGGCTCTGGCACGTTTACCTCCCCGAACTCGTTAGGGTTTCCAGCATGGCCGATTCTTCCGCCGTCACGAAGGCCGTCATCCCTGCCGCCGGCCTGGGAACCAGGTTCCTGCCCGCGACCAAGGCGACGCCCAAGGAAATTCTGCCCATCGTCGACAAGCCAGCTATTCAGTACGTCGTCGAAGAAGCAGTTTCCGCTGGCCTGGATGACGTGCTTCTCATCACCGGGCGCAGCAAGCGCTCCATCGAGGACCATTTTGACCGCGCCTACGAGCTGGAAGAGGCGCTGGCCGCCAAGGACAACAGCGACGGGCTGGCTCAGGTGCGCGAGTCCGCCGAGCTGGCCACCGTGCACTACGTACGGCAGGGCGATCCGCGCGGGCTGGGGCACGCGGTGCTCTGCGCCGCCCGGCACGTCGGCCACGAGCCGTTCGCCGTGCTGCTGGGGGACGACCTGATCGATCCTCGTGACCCGCTGCTCACCCGGATGATCGAGGTGCGCGAGCGGTTCGGCGGCAGCGTCGTCGCGCTGATGGAGGTCGACCCGGAGCAGGTGTCGCTGTACGGCTGCGCCGCAATCGAGCCGACCGACGAAGAAGACGTAGTGACCATCACCGACCTGGTGGAAAAGCCGGTGCCGGGCAGCGCCCCCAGCCGGTGGATCATCATCGGGCGGTACGTCTGCGACCCCAAGGTGTTCGACATCCTGCGGCAGACCCCACCAGGCCGGGGCGGTGAGATACAGCTCACCGACGCCCTGAAGGTACTGGCCGGCGATCCGGACAGCGGCGGGGTCTACGGGGTGCTCTTCCGCGGCCGGCGCTACGACACCGGGAACAAGCTGGACTACCTGCGGACCCTGGTCATGTTCGCGTCCGAGCGGCCGGACCTGGCCCAGGAGTTCGTCCCCTGGCTGCGAAAGCACCTGGACTCGCTGCCGTGACGACCGAGGTGGGTCACCACCACAGCGTGAGCGCCGAGGACCTGGTCAGCATCGACGCCCATCGCGCGGACATCCTGGACACGATCCGGCCGCTGCCGCCGACCCAGCTCGGCATCACCGAGGCCGAAGGCTCCGTGCTGGCCGAGGACATCACGGCGAGCCGCCCGCTGCCGCCGTTCGACAACTCGGCCATGGACGGGTACGCACTGATCGCCGCGGACACCGCCGGGGCGGCCAAGGACGCCCCGGTCACGCTGCGGGTCACCGGCGAAGTCGCTGCCGGCGACACGGGGGCCTACGCGGTCACCCCCGGCACCTGCCTGCGGATCACGACCGGGGCCAAGCTCCCCGGCGGGGCGGACGCCGTCGTGCCGGTAGAAGAGACGGACGGCGGCATCGTCCAGGTGGCGATTCGGCTGGCGGTGGAACCGGGCGACGCGGTCCGGTACAGCGGCGGTGACGCGCGCGAAGGCGACGTACTGCTGGCCCGGGGCACCCGGCTCGGCCCGATGCAGATCGCCGTGCTCGCCTCGTCCGGCCGGGCCCGGGCCGAGGTCTTCCCGCGGCCCCGGGTGGCGGTGTTCTCCACCGGCGATGAGCTGACCGAACCGGGCCAGCCCCTGGCCCCCGGCAAGATATGGGATTCCAACAGCTTCATGCTCGCCGCAGCGGCCCGTGAGGCCGGCTGCCTGGCGTTCCGCCATGGTCCTGTGCCCGACAACCCGCGGGAGATCCTGGCCGCGATCGAGCACCAGCTGCTCCGGGCGGACCTGCTCATCACCAGCGGCGGGGTCAGCATGGGCGGCAAGCACGATGTGGTCAAGGACACGCTCAGCCGGCTGGGCACCATCCAGTTCCGCAAGGTCGCCATGCAGCCCGGGATGCCGCAGGGCTTCGGGACCATCGGCGAGGACAGCACGCCGATCTTCACGCTGCCCGGCAATCCGGTCAGCGCCTACGTCTCGTTCCAGATCTTCGTGCTGACCGCATTGGGCGCCCTGCAGGGTCAGCCGGACCGGCAGCTGCCGTCGGTGCAGGCGACGGTGACCGGCCCGCTGCGCTCTCCGCCAGGCCGGCGGTCCTATCTGCGCGGCGTGCTGAACCGGGCGGACGGGACGGTCACGCCGCTGTCCGGGCAGGGCTCGCACCAGATCGCCACCCTGGGCCGGGCCAACGCGCTGATCGTCGTGCCGGAGTGGGCCGTGCAGATGAAAGAGGGCGACGACGTCGAGGTGCTATGCCTGCCATGAGCGGCCAGCTATGAGCGGCCAGGCTAGGAGGGCTGACGTGAGTGCTGAACTGACCCACCTCGACGAGGCCGGCCAGGCCCGGATGGTCGACGTCTCGGGCAAGGACGTGACGGGCCGGACCGCGCGGGCGTCCGGCCGGGTGCTGCTGTCGGCGGCGGCAGTGGACGCGCTCCGGTCCCGGCAGGTGCCGAAGGGCGACGCGCTGGCCGTGGCGCGGATCGCGGGCATCCAGGGCGCGAAGCGGGCACCGGACCTGATCCCACTGTGCCACCC
>JBEKCN010000371.1:0-5023 GCA_050014855.1 Streptosporangiaceae bacterium
CCCGGTCCACTCCGTCTCGCCGATCATCACCTCGTTGCTGATGAGGTCGAGCTTCTTCTGCGCGGCGCCATAGCCGTTCGCCACGTCGGCGCTACCGGCAGCCCCGGCAAGCGCGCCCCGGCTGACCTGGTTACTGATGATCTTCACGGCCGTCGCCACCGCGTTGAGCAGCCCGGAGAACTCACCACTCGAGCCGGGATGGCGGTGTTCGGACTCGATGGTGTAGCGGGTCAGTGTCTTGCGCTCCTCACGCACGGCTGGCCTGCCTCTCGCCGGATACGGCACACTACGAGAACGCCACTATCGTCGGCCCAGCCGATCGCGTGCGGCACGGGACGAAGGTCCTGACCAGGTCCGCAACCGTCCCTGGTGGGCGAGCTCAGGCTGTGGCCGCAACGCACACCGGACCTTCCGGCGGCGCCTCGCCGTTCGGCCTGCCGCGCCAGCAGCTGGCCCGGCCGGAGGTCAGATTTTCATGAGGATCGTCGTGACGGGTATGCCGAACCGGCGCTCGGCCTCACGAGGCAGGTCAGCCTCGAGCCAGCGCGAGACTCGCCGGGGCAGAGTAGCGATGATGATCTCGTCGAACTGATGATCGGCGGATATTTTTTCCATGGCCTCGAGCGGGTCGGAACTGCCGAGTTGCCCCTCGACCGGGAGGTCCAGCGCAGCGAGGTTGCCCAGCATCTGCTTGAGTCGTTGCCGAGCCTGCACGGTCGCCTCCTCATCGGTGGCCGGGCCAGCGTAGTCCGTCGACCACCACCACGTGCCGGGATGGCTGAGCACAGTAGCGGCTGCATCAGCGTCGTAGTCGGCGGCGCTGGTGTTCGGAACGAGCACGAAAAAGGAGCAGGGTCCCGACTTGATCCGTTTGCGGAGTTCCTCCCGCAGGTCGGCACCGTGCAGGGTCTGGTTCGCGACCACAAGGTACCTGTGCATGACGACCACCACTTCGAATCTGTCCCGCCCGCGGACTGCTCTGGAAATTGAACGGCGGCTCCGCCAGTTCCCGGTCCCTGTGTCACCTGGATACTCCGGCCTGCCGGGCTCGCCCAGACGATTTGGCGCCGGTCTGGGACAGAATGCAAGAGGCGCAGGCCCCAATCTGTGTCAGTTGGTCAGCGGCTAACCGGCGAGGGCGTCGTCGACCGGGCGCGAGGTTAGGCCAGGAAGGCTTTCGCGGAGTGCCAGATGTTCTGCCGCGTCCTTAGCGCGCTGGCGGACGATCGGGATCGAACTTACGGACCGGCTGAGCGCAACACTCACAGATCCGTAGTAGATGCTGGCGGCGGTCTCTCCTGATGGCGGCGCGGACAGCCCCCCGATGCCAAGTACTCCGGGGGATGGCTTAGCGCGTCCCCCATGTGACGGACACCAATCCGCCATGGAAAGAACGGGACCAATGAAGAAGATCACCACCACCACCACCAGGACGGCCGGTGTGCTGGCCGTGACCGCCTTGCCAATGGGCGCGCTGGCCGCGTGCAGCGGCCCCGGCACCGTCACGGTGCACGGCACCGAGATCCCGAACAGCGCAGCGGCGGGTGTTTTCGGGCCGGGCATGAACAGCACCTCCTACGCGGGCTGCGCCGCGGCCAGCCCCGGCCTGGCACGCGGGTCACCGTGACGTCGCAGGAGGTAGCGCAGATGCTAGGGCTCTCGCTGGTTCGCGGCAACGCGACGGTGCGTGGATCGCGGGGGAAACGAGGGCTGGCGACGGCCTTGGCCCTGGCGGTCGGCGTGGGCCTGCTGGGCACGGCGGCCTCAGCAGCGCCGGCGCTCGCTGCCCCGCCAGCGGTACAAGCGGCAACAGTGACCCAGGCCAGCGGCATGCTGAATACGGTGCTGCCACAGCGCCTCCTCGACACCCGCACGACCACCGGCGGTCATCACGCGAAGGTCGGATCCGGCGCAACCATGAAGCTGTTGGTAGTCGGCGCGGGTGGCGTGCCCGGCGCCGGCGTCTCAGCGGTGATGGTCAACGTCACCGCACTGAACGAGAGTTCACGCACCGGCTATCTCACCCTCTTTCCGAGCGGGATCAGCCGCCCAACGGTATCGACCCTGAACTATCGCGGCGGAGTGACGATCGCCAACCAGGCCCTGGTGCGCGTTGGCTCCGACGGCACGATCAGCATCTTCAACTCCAGCGGCTTGACCGACGTGCTAATCGACGTCGAGGGCTGGGTCGGGACCGACGCTGCCGCGGCCAATGGCCAGACCACGACGGCGGCGCCAGTGCGCCTCCTCGACACCCGTACCACCACGGGAGGCCATGAGGCGCCGCTCGCGAACGGCAAGTCCTTGACTCTGCAGGTCGCGGGCAACGGGGAGATCCCGGCGACCGGTATCTCGGCGGTGTACGCCAACGTCACAGCCGTTCCGGTAGGCAACGTCAACGGATACCTGACGGTCTATCCGAGCGGCACCGCGGCGCCCGTGATCTCCACCGTCAGCTTCATGCCCGGCGTGATAACAGCGAATCTCGCGCTGCTGCCGGTCAGCACCAGTGGCGCGATCACGATCACCAATCATTCGACGAATGCCAACGTGCTCGTGGATGTAGCTGGCTGGATCTCCTGCGGGGATGTGACGGCCGACGCCGGGATCCTGCCGACCTCGCCCACTCGCATCCTCGATACCCGCACGACCACCGGTGGGCATAAGGCACCTGTGGGAGCCAACGCGACGGTCAGCGCGAAGGTGCTCGGCGTCGGCGGCGTGCCGTCCACTGGCGTTGCAGCCGTGGTCGTGCACGTGACGGGAGTGACGCCGACCCTGGGAACCTACCTCGAGGCCTTCGGGACCGGATACCCGAAGCGGTCAAGTTCGACGCTGAACCTGGCCAAGGGCAGCATCGTCTCAAATACCGCTATCGTGCCGGTCGGGCCGGCCGGCGCCGTAAGCGTCTATAACCAGCAGGGCAGCCTGAATGTGGTGATCGATGTACAGGGCTGGATCGCGGCACCGGTGCTGACGGTCACCCCGCCGTCGGCCTCCGCGCTCAGCGCCGGCGCGCTGACCTCCACCGATGGCCAGCAGGCGCTGAGCATTCTGACCAACGCCAACCGCTACGCCATGACCACTTGGTGGAACGACGTCTACCCCAGCCTCATCGCCGCCCCTATGAAGAGCGAGGCGGCCTTGATATCGCCGGATGACGTCCGGCGCCTGACGTACAGTGCGACCGCCGTCTCGACGGTTGACTCGGTGCGGCGCCTGTCTATGGAGGCCTTCAGCTTGGCGACCTCCATCGCGACGGGGGCCTACGATCCGGTCGGCACTGGAGTGCCGACGGCGACCGCCACCGCCCGCACGATCGAGATCATCAGCAAGGTCGCGGCCGGCCATCTCACGAGTAGCCCGGGTGGCTGGGGCGCGAGCTCGGAGAGCATGTTTTTCGCCGCTTATCTCGGCGCGGCCGCCTGGTTGCTCTGGCCGGACCTGACCCCGCAAGTCCAGAGCCAGGTGGCCCGGATGGTGTACTTCGAGGCC
Source organism: Streptosporangiaceae bacterium (assembly GCA_050014855.1). GTDB lineage: Bacteria > Actinomycetota > Actinomycetes > Streptosporangiales > Streptosporangiaceae > Bog-532. Next base: position 3,496 of record JBEKCN010000371.1, read on the forward strand.
GAATGGGGCATGGACTACCCGCTGCAGTTTTACGCGAATGCGGCCGGGACCGTCATCAATCCCGGCAACACCGGCGCCGATGCGGACAGCTGGATTCCGATGTCCGCTCAGCTCGCTACCGTGATGATGCCTGACAACCCCCACGTCCCGCTCTGGGAGAACGCCGTAGTCAGGGATGCCCTGGTCGCGTGGTCCCGGCCGTCCGACGGCACGAACACCACCGTCGCCAACGGCGCGTCGGTGGCCGCCTGGATCGACAACGGCGGATCGAACGTGCTGAGCAACGGCAGCCTGTACAACCACAACCGCATCGCGCCGGACTACATGACGTTGATCTACCAGAACATGCAGGACGTCCTGCTGACTGCGATGGCTGGCCAGCCCGCGCTCCAGGCGGCCACGACCCTGGTCGCGCCGGTGTACAGGTCCTACACGACGACTAAGTACTCTTCCCCGCCTTACCTCAGCCCTGGCGGCACGGTCTACCAGCCCGGCTCTGAGGCGGTCTACTGGCCGCAGGGCTGTGACTGGGGTACGGTCCAGTACCTACCGTTCGCGCTGGTTGACGCCGAGACCGCCGCCTTCGGCGTTGGCACCGCCACCAGCTCCGCCTATGAGGATCTGCATGCCAAAGGGGAACTGGCCCTGCAGCAGGCACCGGGCCACACCGACGGCCATACCTACGACTCGAACAGCCAGTACAACTATGTCGGCCGCGAGGAGCACGTGGCCCAGCTGGCAGCCCAGCTGTACCTCACCATGTTCGTCCGCGACCACGCCCTGTCTAGCTTCAGTAACTCCTCATACTGGCTGGCGCCGTAGCGGCCCGCGGGCCGCGTCGGCCTGCATGCTTCCGGGCCAGCGCGCCCCGGGTCACCCCAGCCCAGCGTCTTGCCGGAAGGGCGGTCACACTCAGTGAGTTCCGCGGACGCTGACGCTTGCAAGCCCAGCGCTTACGGCCCCCGGCGCTACGCCGGGACATAGCCGCATCGCCGATGGGCAAAGAACTTGATGATCTGAGCCCCCGGGAAGGGCTGCCCAACGCTCGCACATGGCGATATGAGTGGGTGTGCTGGCCACCCGGACTGGGAGCCTTGGCGTTGCCCATGTCGGTGTTATATGCACCGGGCATGTGAATCGCACGGCAACGTTTCGGAGTCCCCTCGCATACGCGCGTCATCGCAGCTGAATCGCGCTTAACTCTCGTCACCGCGGAGGCAGCACCGCCTCTGCCGCCGCCTGCGGTCCGGATCCCCACACGGAAGTGGAAGGAGATCGAACGCTTGACTCGTAGTAACGTCGGCTGCGGGCCCCGCCGCAAAGCGGGGTGTGAGACCGAGCCAGCGGAGGTGCCCGGATGGCCGAGCTCCCATCGCCCCCAGAGGGAATTGTGCTGACCCACTTCATCGTCTCAGACGATGTCGAGCGCTCTCGGCGCTTCTACACCGAAGTACTCGGCGGCAGGGTGGCCTTTCCCGGAGATCCAGTCAATGTTGCGCTAGCCAACAGCTGGATCGTCATCAATGGC
>JBEKCN010000372.1:0-5001 GCA_050014855.1 Streptosporangiaceae bacterium
CCTGCGGCCCGGGAGTACCCTGCGGCCCGGAGGCATCCTGCGGCCCGGAGGCGCCCTGCGGCCCGGGAGTACCCTGCGGCCCGGAGGCGTCCTGCGGCCTCGGGGCGTCCCGCGGCCGAACCTTATTACGAGGCTTGTCCCTAGCGAGCGGCAGCTCTTCGGGCTGCGGCTGGTTGGCCCTGCCGGGCTGGGCGCCCGATTCCGGCGGTGTGGCGTCGTCGGCCGCAGCGGGGGTGACGCTGCCCCCGGGCGCGGAGGGCGGTCTCACGCCTGCTCCGTCTCCGGGGCCGTCGCCTGGGCCTCGGCGCCGGCGCGATGGGCTGGCGCTCGTCCGGGCAGGCCGGGCTGGCCGGGCGCGCCTGGCGGCATACCCCGCACGAGCTCGGCGATCTCGGCTGCGACGTTCACGACCTCACCTATCACGACTACGGCCGGGGGCCTGATCCCATCTTTCAATACCCTAGGCCCGACTGTGTCCAGCGTTGCCACAATTGTGCGCTGAGTAGGCAGGGTACCGTCCGCGATGACAGAAACCGGCGTACTGCCCGAACGGCCGTACCGGATCAGCGTGTCAGCCACCGCGGCCAGCCGTTCGACGCCCATGAGCAGGACAAGCGTGCCCCGGGTGGCAGCCAGGGCCGGCCAGTTCACGGTCGAGCGCTCATCGTCCGGCGGGACGTGCACCGACACGACGCTGAACTCCTGCGCCACACCACGGTGCGTAACGGGCACCCCGGCGGCCGCGGGCACGGCCACCGCGCTCGTGACACCCGGTACGACCGTCACCGGGACCCCGGCTCGCAGGCAGGCGATGACCTCTTCCGAGCCGCGGCCGAAGACGTAAGGATCCCCGCCCTTCAGGCGGACCACGAACCGGCCGGCCTGAGCGTGCTCGATCAGCGCGGCGTTGATGTGCTCCTGCGCCACCGAGCGCCCGTAAGGGATCTTGGCTACGTCGATGATCTGGACGTCCGGCGGCAGCTCGTGCAGCACCGACCGGGGCGCGAGGCGGTCGGTCACGACCACGTCGGCTTCGGCCAGGAGCTGCCGACCGCGCACGGTGAGCAGGCCGGGATCCCCCGGGCCACCGCCCACCAGTGCGACGCCGGACCGGTGACCACGGCCGCGGCGGGCCCCCAGCGAGCCCGTACGCAGCCCGGCGACGATCGCGTCGCGGATGCCTGCGCTTCGCCGTGGGTCACCGCTCAGCACGCCGACCCGGACGTCACCGGCCAGGCCTGAGGCTGGCGTCCAGACGGGCGACTGGCTCGCGTCGTCGGCGCGGACGCACCAGATCCGCTGGGTCTCGGCCGCAGCGGCGATGGCCGCGTTAACCGCCGGGTCGTCGGTGCAGGCGCAGACCAGCCAGGCCCCGTCGATGTCGCCCGGAGCGTAACGGCGCCGGGTCCAGTGGATCCGCCCAGCCTGGGCGAGATCTTCCAGCGACCCGGTGACCTCCGGCGACACCAGCGACACGTCGGCGCCCGCGTCGAGCAGGGCGGGCACCCGCCGCCCGGCCACGGCTCCGCCCCCGGCCACGACGACACGCCGGCCGCGCAGCCGCAGCCCCAGCAGGTAAGGCTGATCGTCAGTCGTCGCCATATGGGGTGGTATTCGTCAGCACGGTGTCATCTGCCCGCACGGTGGTCCAGCACGGTAGTCCAGGATTTCAGCACGGTGGTCCAGGCTCCTTCACGGTTTCTTGTCACTGACGCCGGCTGAGTCGAACGTCGCCACGTCGCGGAGCGCCCGTGCCGCGCTCTGGACGAGAGGCAGCGCCAGCAGGGCGCCGGTCCCCTCCCCCAGCCGCAGGTCGAGGTCGATCAGCGGGCGCAGCTTCAGGTAGCCAAGCGTAGCGGCATGCCCGGGCTCCGTGCTCCGATGGCCGGCCAGGCACGCGGCTACCGCATCGGGGGCGATGGCGGCCGCGGCCAGGGCGGCAGCCCCGGCAATGACGCCGTCCAGGATGACCGGAACGCGCAGGGCCGCCCCGGCCAGGATGAAACCGGCGAGCGCCGCATGCTCGAAGCCACCCAGGGCGGCGAGTACGCCGATTGGGTCAGCGGGGTCGGGCCGGTGCAGGGCCAGCCCCTGGCGGACGGCCTCCACCTTCCTGGCCTGCCCGGCTGCGTCCGCCCCGGCGCCCGGCCCAGTGACCACGACCGGGCTGCTGCCGGTGAAGGCGCAGATCAGCGCGGCCGAGGATGTCGTGTTGGCGATGCCCATGTCCCCGGTGACCAGGCAGCGGTTGCCCGCCGCGACCAGGTCGCGGGCGACCTCGATCCCGGCCGTCAGTGCGGTCACGGCCTGCTCCCGCGACATCGCGGGACCACGGGTGAAGTCGGCTGTCCCGCGAGCCACCTTCCGGGGCAGCAGGCCCGGCGCCGGTTCCAGGTCGGCGGCGACCCCGGCGTCGACCACGACGACTTCGGCTCCGGCCTGGGCGGCAAACGCGTTGACGACGGCGCCGCCGGCCAGGAAGTTCGCCACCATCTGCGCGGTCACCTCCTGCGGCCACGGGCTCACGCCCTGGGCGTGCACCCCGTGGTCAGCGGCGAAGACGGCGACCGCAACCGGCTCGGGCAGCGGCGGCGGGCACTGCCCGGCCAGCCCGGCGAGCGATACGGCCACATCCTCAAGTACCCCCAGGGAGCCGGGCGGCTTGGTCATCCGGTCCAGGCGTTCCCGGGCGGCGGCGACGGCCTCGGCGTCGAGCGGCCGGATCGCCGCGATGACTTCGGCCAGGGCATCCACCGGTTCGCCACCGGGAAGGCCCCGCTGGCCGTACTGCCCCTGGTGCACCGCCCACGCCACCGGCCGGCGCTGCGCCCAGCCGGAGACCTGCAGCTCCGGTGCCGGCCCGAACTCACGCACGTACCCGGCGCACAGGTACGCAACCACCTGCAGGTGAGCGGGCAGGCCCAGCTCGGCCGCCAGCTCGCGCTCAGCGAAGAAACTGACCCAGCCGATCCCGAGCCCCTCGGCGCGGGCCGCCAGCCACAGGTTGGAGACGGCCAGCACGCTGGAGAACACGGCCGTCTCCGGCTGGCTGTGCCGCCCCAGCGTGTGCCGCCCGCCACGAGTGGCGTCGCAGGTCACGACGATGTTGACCGGGGTATCGAGAATGGATTCGACCTTGAGCTGGTCAAAGGCGCGCTGCCGTACGGCCGGCAACGTGGCCGCGTAGCCGTCCCGGTTACGCCGGGCCAGGGCAGCGATGCGCTCGCGCTCAGCCCGTTCGGTGATCAGGATGAAGTCCCACGGCTGGGAGAGGCCGACCGAGGGCGCCTGGTGGGCGGCGGCGAGCACGCGGCACAGCACCTCGTCCGGCACTGGGTCAGGCAGGAAGCCCTGCCGGACGTCGCGGCGCTCACCGATCACCCGGTAGACGGCGGCACGCTGGTCCCCGGGATACGGCTCGGCCCGGACGTGATCATCGGGATACCCGTTCAAGCGGCCTCCAGCACGGCGGTAAGCGCAGCCACGAAACGGTCGTTGGTGGCCCGGTCACGAACGGCGACCCGGATCCAGGCGGGACCGAGGCCGGGGAACGTATCGCCCCGGCGCACGGCGAACCCGGCCGCGCGCAGCTTTTCCCGCACGCTGGCTCCGGCGCCGCCGGGCCGGGTGACGTGCAGCAGCAGGAAGGACGCCCGGGCGCGCGGCGTCACGCTGACGTGAGCCAGCCGGCTCAGTGCGAGTCCCAGGCGGTCCCGTTCAGCATTCATCTCGGCCACCCAGGCGGCGGCCTCCGCGGTGGCGCGCGGCGTGCAACAGGCCACGACGGCGGCCAGGGCCGGGCCGGAGACGGCCCACGGCGGACGGGGCCGGGCCAGGGCGCGCACGTCCGGGGCACTGGCGAGCAGGTACCCGGCCCGCAGGCCGGCCAGGCCCCAGGTCTTGGTCAGGCTGCGCACCACGACCAGCCCGGGCACGTCACGCTCGGCGGCCAGGCTTTCCGGCTCGCCGGGAACGCAGTCCGCGAACGCTTCGTCGACCACGACCAGGCGGCCGGGGCGGGCCAGCGCGGTGATCGCCGCCGCGGGGTGCAGTACCGAGGTCGGGTTGGTCGGATTGCCGATCACCACCAGGTCCGCGTCGCCCGGGACCGCGCCCGGATCCAGCCGGAAGTCAGCGCCCGCCATCACCCGCTGCACCTGGTGGCCGGCGGCCCGCAGCGCCGCTTCCGGCTCGGTGAACTGCGGGTGCACGACGACCGTGTGCCGGGGCGCGAAGGCCCGGGCGATCAGCGTGAACGCCTCCGCCGCACCCGCGGTGACGAGAACCTCGGACACCGGCCGGACATGGCGGCGGGCCAGCGCCTCGGTCGCGGCGCGCGGGTCCGGGTAGGTGGCGATGTCGCCGGCCGCGGCGCGGATGCGGTCCAGCAGCCACGGCGGCGGGGTACCCGGCCGGACGTTCACGGCCAGGTCGGTCAGGCCGTCCGCAAGCTCCCGGTCCCCGTGGAAGGACAGGGCCGCCTCATCCGGTTCCGGCTCCCGGGACGGGCGAGGGAGCCGGGTGTCAGCTCGCATCGCGCTGAGCGGTCTCGGCGGGAAACATAGGCCGCTGATGATCGAGGAGCTCAACCGGCTCATGCTCGCGGGCCGACCCGTCGTCGTGGACATGCTCGTGGTCGTGCGGATGATCATGTGGTCGCTGCGGCGCCCCTACCCGGTGCGCCAGGCCGGGCAGAGCAGTCCGGTACTGGCACATGTCGCAGTTCATCCGGATGTCACCGCTGATGGCCTCGCGGTAGCGCTCGATGACGAGGCCGGCGATCTGGTCGCAGTCGCCGAGCACGTCGCTGCATCGGATGTCCAGGCCGGGATGGGCGTCCGCGAACGCGGCGGCCTGACTGGCGGCCCGGCCCGGCAGCACGCCGGCGAACAGGAAGTAGCGCGCCAGGACGATGGTACGGGCACCCAGACGGCGGCACCGCTCCAGGCCTTCGGCCACGCTGGGACGGGCCAGCGAGACGAACGCGGTCTCGGTGAACTC
>JBEKCN010000373.1:0-4999 GCA_050014855.1 Streptosporangiaceae bacterium
TGCCGCAGGGCTGGACGGCGGTGCCGCGGACGGCCTCGTTCGGCGTGGCGACTCCCGGGGCGTCTCCGACGGCGACGTTCACGGTCACGCCGCCGTCCTACGCGCCGAACACCAACCAGGTCGTGCACGCCACGGCGGATCTGGGCGGATCGGATACACGCGAGGCGGGGGTGACCGTCACGGTCAGCCCGGCCAGCTGACCCAACCCGATAGCCGGCCAGGAGAAAGGAGGGGCCGGTGCCCGCCAGCTGGCGGGCACCGGCCCCTTCGTGTGCGCTACGCCGGGCCCGGCCCCTCCCTGGTCTTTTCCCTGCGGTCAGACAGCCGGCCGGGTGACCTGACCGAGGAACAGCGGAAGGCCGGTCGCGGTGTCGGTGATCGCGAACAGGAAGGGCCGGTCCACGATCATCCGGACCGGCTCCGGCCCGCGCCGCAGCGCCATCGGGCGCATCGCGACCGCCGTGGCGGCCGCGGCTTCGGTGCCCTGCTCGTCGACGTCGATATAGGCCTGATGCACCACCGCGCCGATGACCAGGCGCACGGCCGAAGTGATGCCGCTGAAGTCCGCGGCGCTGGTGAACGCGTCCTCGACGCCCAGCTGCTGGAGCACGGGGATGAGCCCAAACCCCGCCCGCTGGCGGAACTTGGGCAGCGACAGAGCCACGCTCTGCCGGGTCGCGCCCGTAAGGAGCGGGGCGAGGCCGCGGGCCAGCCGCGGCGCGAGCGCGGCCGGCGGGTCGGCCTCCGGCAGGACGACGGCCATGGCCAGGCGGCTCTCCTTATAAGGGAGCAGGACCGCCTGGTAGCCATCGGCGCGCAGGTAGGCGAGGTCTGACGTGAGCCGCATGGTCGGCACAGTGAGCGGCGCGCCGCCGGCATCGCCGGGGTAGAACGGGGCGTCGGCGGTGGCGCGCGCGGGGAACGGGAACGCCCAGGCCGCCTTGAGGTAGACGGCGTTGGCCAGCACGAGCCGGGTCGCCGCGCTGACCGCGTCTCGGCCGAGCAAGTTGGTGATCTTGCCAGCGGTCTGCTCCGCGATCAGGTCGTTGATCTGCGCCCGGGCCTCAGCGGGCGCGCTCTGGAAGTCCGCCGGGCGGACCGTGACCCCCGCGATGTCCACGAGCTGGCCGGTGAAGCCGGGCGACAGGGGCAGACCTGCCTGCACCCACAGGGTGTTCGGGGCGCGCATGGTCATCCCGCCGCCTGGCCCGCCTGGGCCGCCTGGCCCGCGAGTCCCGGCCGAGGACAGAAGGTCCGACAGCAGGAGCAGGCCGTCCGCGGCCTGGGCCGGGCCGTCGAGGTGCAGGGCCGCTGCCAGCTGCGCCGCGGTGGCGCCGCGTGCGCCGCACAGCGCCATCTGGAGCGCCGCGGCGACGCTGGCGGGCGAGAACACCGTGTTCTGGCCGGCGGCGCCGAGCAGCCGGAAAAGGTCGGCGCCGAACATGTCGTCCGCGGCGGCGGCGTGCCGCCGTCCGGCGTCCGTGCTGGCCATCGAGTCCGGCGGCACGTGATCCTCCCGCGTTGGCTGCTCCTCATCACATCACAGCGGGGAACCTGCCCGGCCCGGCGGGAGCTACCCGTTGGGCCGGCCGGGGACTGCCCGCCCGGCCAGCCGCGAGTCAGCCCGACCGCAGTCGCCCCGTAGGGAGCTACCCGTTGGGCCGGCCGGGGACTGCCCACCGGGCCAGCCAGGAGTCAGCGCCGCTTGAGGCCGGGCGGCCCCGGCGTATGCCACGCGCAGGCCCAGGCGGCATTCATCCCGCTGGATGGACACCATCCCCGTCCCGGGCGAACGGGGCCGACGGCGCTATTAGTTGAAGCGACAATAATGAGTGACTGCGCCAATCGCTTATAGCAGCCCGATGGGCCCAATGCGGCAAACCACCGTCCGTTCATGTTTTCTCACAGAGCAATATGCGGGCTGGCCAGGAACGGGCCCCGGGCAGATAGCCGTCCCGGCAAGGTTCGCTAATAACAACAGTTTACGGAAGGTGATCAACGAACTCATTTCTGCTTACGAGGTGCCAGCTAATCCGGGATCGGCGTGCGGGCCAGAACCGAGGTCAAGGCAAAAGGCATACGCGGCGTATACGAAAGACCCCTCAGCGAGCTCCCGACGCAGACAGGCCGGATGACCACCATGGCGAGGGCGTAGGACACGAGGGCGTAGGACAACGGCCCGGATTGACACGGGCACGAAGCGCAGGCTCAGCCGGAGGCGCCTGCGCATACCCGGCAGATGCTTGCCGCGACAGGCTGCGGACCGTCCGGCTGGGGGGGGAAGCCAGACGGTCCGCAGCCGGTCGTGACGCTACCGACTGCACAGGCACCTTCCGGTCTCATCCGTCGGGCCCTTCCGCCAGCTTAGCCCAGCAGTCTGACTGCCAGACTTACCAGCGAGCCACGACCCCGAAAGCCGCCGCGCTGCTCGTCTAAACGCCTATGTAGGCACTGTAAATCGTTGTCTCGGTTGATTCTATCTTAAGAAGCCCCGCTCAGAGCCGCAATGCTAAGCAAGATTTACTTGTCGTTCTCATTCATAGGCAGGACCCGTAGGCTACTCTCGCGTAACACCGCTCGCAAGCGAAACATGCGGAAATCTAGAAACAAACCTAGCTTAATTTTTTCTTAGCACCGCGGCCACAGCTCAAAGCTTGTTCTTATCACCGAGTGAGTGCCTGGCGGCCTGGCCACGGTGACCCGAAGACTCCGATTGGCTACTCATCGGAATCTTCCTTATCCATAAAGTAACGCCAACATGTCCGGCCCGTTACCAGCCGGCCCGTTACCAGAATGTACGATCTCCTGGCTGCGATGCCCGTCTGCCGGGTCTAACGGCGGATATGTGCCAGGTCACCCGGGCGGCCGCAACGCGGCGGGGACGGAGCCATCGACGATGACGAGGACCCCTGACCAGGGCGGGGACGAGGAATCCCCCGTGCTGTCCGCCGCGCTAGCCGACATCCTCCGTCCCGAGTTGGGCAGCCTGGCCGACGAGATCATCGGTCAGCTCCGCGAGAAGATCCCGGAGTTCGCCCGTCCCATTGACGGGCCACACGGCCAGATCATGCGGACGGGCGTAGAGCAGACCTTGACCTCCTTCGTGGACCTCGTCGCCGACCCCGCCGCCCCGCCCTCCGGCCGGGACGAGGTCGCGCTCATGCTCGGGAAACACGAGGCGGAAGAGGGCCGCAGCCTGGACTCGCTGCAGGCCGCCTACCGGATCGGCGCGCAGGCCGCCTGGCAACGTGTCATGGAGGTGGGCCATCGCGCCCAGCTCTCCTCCACCGTCATGTCCGCGCTCGCGGACGCGGTGTTCCGCTACATGAACGACCTGGCCACCGTGTCCTACGCGGGCTATCGCGAGGTGCGGGCGCGCACCGCCGAGACACAGCAGGCCGCCCGGCGCCGGCTGCTGCAGCTCATCCTGGATCGCGACGACCCGGTGCCGCTGCGCGCCCTGGCCGATCTGGCCGAAGTCGCCTGCTGGCCGCTGCCGGACCGGGTCATCGCCGTTGCCATCGCCCCTGCCCGCCCCGATGCCCGATCCGACGTTCGGCCCGACGTGCGGTTTGACGCCCGGTCCGACGCCCGGTCCGACGCCCGGTCCGACGCCCGGTCCGACGCCCGGGTCGACGCCCGGCCCGACGCCGGGTTCGACACGCAGTCCGACGCGCAGCCCAGCACGCGGTCCGACGCGCAGTCCGGCACGCGGTCCGACGCGCAGCCCGGCACGCGGTCTGACGCCCAGTCGGACGCGCGCCCGGACGGTTGGTCCGATGCGCAGTCTGATGGCCAGCCGGACACCCGGGCGGGCAACAGGTCCGGGGCCCGGGACACGGCGCCGTCCGCGCTCACGCTTAGTGAGCAGATGACGGACAACACCGAGGCCCTCGCCAACCTGGACGAACCACAGCCGCACCTGCTCGTGCCAGGCGATGCCGGAACCCATCGCTGGGCCACGCTGGAGGCCCAGCTGGGCAGGCGCCGGGCCGTTGGTGTTCTGCGAGGACCACCTGGTCACGCTCTGGCTGCTGTCGGACGCCGCGCTGGCTGACCAGGTAAGCCGGCGGCACTTCGGCGCGCTGGACGCGCTGCCCCTGCGGCAGCAGGAACGGCTGACCGAGACGTTCGGCGCCTGGCTGGAGACGCGCGGCACGGCCGCCGAGATCGCCGACCGGCTGCGAGTGCACCCGCAGACCGTGCGTTACCGCATCCGGCAGCTGGAACGCACCCTGGGCGACCAGTTCGGCGATCCAGACGCGCGTTTCGCCATGGAAATGGTGCTGCGGGTGATGCGGCTGCGGAAGAAGAGTTTCCGGGCGAAAAAGGCTGAGCCGCAGGTTGTCCGGCGAGGCTGGGCGCAGCCCGGCGAATAAGGCGCAGGAATAACCCGGCCGAGCCCAGGAAGCCCGCGAACGCCTTACCCGCGCTCATCCCCTTGCCGCCGCGAGCCCAGCCCCCAGCCCCTAGCCGCCGCGCCTCCGGAGGACACTTGCCCGCCCGTCCCGGCGGTCCCCGCCTGCGAGCCGCTGGTCCTGCGCCTGGTCCCAACGTCTCAGAATGCTGAGCCCCGGACCGGGGTTCATTAAGTTAAAAAGGAACCTCGGCCCACGCTTCAGCAGCACCAGAGGCACCAGCAGCACCGGCGTCACCAGCGATCGATGTGCATGACCTCCTGAACGGGCCGTCGCGGAGCCGGCCGGAACGTCTCGCCGGTGTAGTAAGCGGTCGGGATGAGCACGCCCTGCCGGATGTTGTCGGGCAGCCCGAGGATCTCGGCGGCCTCTTTCTCGTAGGCCAGGTGCAGCGTCGTCCAAGCCGTGCCCAGTTGCCGAGCGCGGGCCGCCAACATGTAGCTCCACGCGCCCGGCAGCAGCGATCCCCACAGCCCGGCCTGGTTCGCGCCCGCCGACCACGGCGAGTCCACCTCGATGCAGGCGATGACCTGGACCGGGACCTCGCCCATGTGCTGGCCCAGGTAGGCCGAGCTATCCCG
>JBEKCN010000374.1:0-4990 GCA_050014855.1 Streptosporangiaceae bacterium
CAGGGGCGAGCGGGTCGGCGTGCTGAACGTCCGGCTGTTCCGGCCGTTCCCGGTCCGGGCGCTGCTCGACGCGCTGCCCGCGACCGCGAGCCGGATCGCCGTGCTCGACCGCACCAAGGAGCCGGGCTCGAACGGCGAGCCGCTGTTCCTGGACGTGGTTGCCGCGCTGGCGGAGGCCCACACCGACGGCGAGCGCGAGACGATGCCCGTGGTGACCGGCGGCCGGTACGGCCTGTCGTCGAAGGAAGTCACCCCGGCGATGATCGCCGGGGTGTTCGCCGAGCTGGCGCGCGAGCGGCCGCGGCGCCGGTTCACGGTCGGCATCACCGATGACGTGTCCGGCCTGAGCCTGCCGTACGACCCATCGCTGGACATAGAGCCGGCCGACACGGTGCGCGCGGTGTTCTTTGGCCTCGGCTCGGACGGGACGGTCGGCGCGAACAAGAACACGATCAAGATCCTCGGGGCCGAGGAGAAGCTGAACGCGCAGGGCTATTTCGTCTACGACTCGAAGAAGTCCGGCTCGCAGACGGTCTCGCACCTGCGCTTCGGGCCGCAGCCGATCCGCGCGCCCTACCTGGTGGAGCAGGCCAGCTTCGTCGGCTGTCATCACTTCGGGCTGCTGGACCGGGTGGACGTGCTCGGCCGGGCGGCACCGGGCGCGACGCTGCTGCTGGACTGCGCGCTGCCACCGGATGAGGTCTGGGCCGCGCTGCCCCGACCGGTGCAGGAGAAGATCCTCGCCAAGCACGTCATCGTCTACGCCATCAACGCGGCCCCGATCGCCCGCGACGTCGGGCTGGCCGGGCGGACCAACACCATCCTGCAGACCTGCTTCTTCGCCATCTCCGGCGTGCTGCCGCGGGACGAGGCGATCACCAAGATCAAGACGGCGATCGCCAAGACCTACGGCCGGCGGGGCCAGGAGGTGGTCGAGAAGAACCAGCTCGCCGTGGACCGCACCCTGGAGGGCCTGCACCAGATCGAGGTGCCCGGGCAGGTGACGTCGACCAGGGAAATGCCCGCGATGGTGCCCGCGGACGCGCCAGAGTTCGTCCGCACGGTGACCGCGGAGATGATGGCCGGCCGCGGTGACGAGCTGCCGGTCAGCGCGCTGCCTGTGGACGGCACCTATCCCAGCGGCACCACCGCTTACGAGAAGCGCAACATCTCCGAGCTGGTCGCCGACTGGGACCAGGACCTCTGCATCCAGTGCGGTAACTGCAGCTTCGTCTGCCCGCACGGCGTGATCAGATCCACCTACTACGACGAGTCGCTGCTCGCCGGGGCACCGGAGCATTTCCAGTCGGCTCCGCTGGACGCGCGCGGGCTGCCGGACACCCGCTTCACGTTGCAGGTGTACGCGGAGGACTGCACCGGGTGCGAGCTGTGCGTCCAGGCCTGCCCGGTCGCGGCGCCCGATAACCCGGAGCGCAAGGCGATCAACCTCGCGGCCCGCGAGCCGCTGATCGCCGCCGCACGCGAGAACGTCACCTTCTTCGAGACGCTGCCGGTCGCCGACCGGTCCCGGGTGGACTTCGGCACCGTGCGCGGTACGCAGTTCCTGAAGCCGCTGTTCGAATTCTCCGGCGCCTGCGCGGGCTGTGGCGAGACGCCCTACGTCAAGCTGCTGTCGCAGCTGTTCGGCGACCGGCTGATGGTCGCCAACGCGACCGGCTGCTCCTCGATCTACGGCGGGAACCTGCCCACCACGCCGTGGACGACCAATGCCGAGGGACGCGGCCCGGCCTGGTCGAACTCCCTGTTCGAGGACAACGCCGAGTTCGGCCTGGGGTTCCGGCTGACCGCCGACATGCACGCCGAGCTGGCCCGCAGCCGCCTCACGCAGCTGCGTGACGTTATCGGCGCCGAGCTGGCTGATGACATCCTCGCTGCGCCGCAGCTCCGGGAGTCCGAGCTGGGCGCGCAGCACGACCGGATCACCGAGCTGAAACGGCGGCTCGACGAGCTGGACCACACCGACGGCCCGGCCGCCGACCTGCGCAGCGTGGTGGATCACCTGCTCCGGCGGAGCATCTGGATCGTCGGCGGCGACGGCTGGGCGTACGACATTGGTTCCGGCGGCCTCGACCACGTCCTGGCCAGCGGCCGCGACGTGAACGTCCTGGTCCTTGACACCGAGGTCTACTCCAACACCGGCGGCCAGTCATCCAAGTCCACCCCGCTCGGCGCCGTCGCCAAGTTCGCCGCGGCGGGCAAGGCCATCCCGAAGAAAGACCTCGCGCTGCAGGCGATCGCCTACGGCTACGTGTACGTCGCGCGGGTCGCGATGGGCGCCGACCCGCAGCAGACGCTGCGGGCCTTCCGCGAGGCGGAGGCCTACGACGGGCCCTCGCTGGTGCTCGCCTACAGCCACTGCATCGCGCAAGGCATCGAGATGCGCGACGGGCTCTCCCAGCAGTACCGGGCCGTGGCCAGCGGGCACTGGCCGCTGGTCCGGTACGATCCGATGCTGCGCACGGCCGACAGCAACCCGTTCATGCTCGACTCGCCCCGGCCGCGCATCGAGCTGACCGATTACACCCAGCGGGAGCTGCGGTACCGCTCGCTCAGCCGTACCGACCCGGCCGAGGCCGAGCGGCTGGGGGCCCTGGCCCAGGAGGCCGTCGACCAGCGCTGGGCCACCTACGAGGAGATGGCCACCCGCGGCGCCCAGCGGTTCCCGGCTGACGCGCGGAAGGAACACTGATGGACCTGTCGACCCGTTACCTCGGCCTGGAGCTGCGCAATCCCCTGGTGGCCTCCGCGTCACCGCTGTCGAACTCGGTCGATGGTGTCCGGCGTCTCGCCGACTCCGGCGTCGGCGCGGTGGTGCTCTACTCCCTGTTCGAGGAGCAGGTGCGCCGGGAGGCGGAAGAAGACGCACGGCTGACCGAGGCCGGCACGGAGATCTTTTCCGAGGCACTGTCCTACTTCCCGGCCACGGTCGAGGAGGAGGCGGAGGAGGAGGTCGTCGCGGACGAACCCACCCCGCGGGGCTACCTGAGCCTGCTCGAGCGCGCCGCGGCGTCGGCCGGGATACCGGTCATCGGCAGCATCAACGGCGTGACGCCCGGCGGCTGGACCAGCTACGCGCGGGCCATGCAGGACGCTGGTGCCGCGGCGATCGAGCTGAACATCTACTACATCCCCGGCGATCCGAACCTCTCCGGCCGCGACGTCGAGCAGCGGCACATTGACATCCTGAGCCGGGTCAAAGAGGCGGTGACCGTGCCGGTGGCGGTCAAGCTGGGCCCGTACTTCAGCTCGACCGGCGAGATAGCGCTGCGGCTGAACGAGGCGGGTGCGGACGGGCTGGTGCTCTTCAACCGGTTCCTGCAGCCCGACATCGATCCGGAGAGCATGGCGGTGGTGCCCGCGGTGGACCTCTCCAGTCCCAGGGAGGGCCGGCTGCCGCGTACCTGGATCTCGATCCTGCGCCCCAACGTCCAGTGCTCGCTCGCCGGGACCACCGGAGTTGACGAGCCGTCCGACGTGATCAAGTACCTGCTGGCGGGGGCCGACGTCGTGATGACCGCGTCCGCGCTGATCCGGCACGGCACCGGGCACGCGGCGGTCCTGCTCGACGGCCTGGCCGAGTGGATGGTCCGTAAGGGATATGGCTCGGTCGGCGAAGTGCGCGGAGCGCTCGCCCTGGCCGCCGGCCCCGACCAGGCCGGACGCGAGCGCGCCGGCTACGTTCGCGCCATGCGCTACGCCAACCTCACCCGGGTGCCATGGTGAGCAGCGCCGCCGGCCGCAGTCCTAATCCCGGCGCCGGAAGCTTGTGCCGGGTCTGCGGGTGCCGTTAACTGATACAAACGGCTGATTGGTCCGGACTGTGCGCTCGTTCGCCGCTCTCAGCAATCGCACGGGAACTTGGGCGAGCAAAGATGACCGCACGGAACAATGACCCTTTTCCGATTTCGTCCATCCCGCAGGCGCCGCCGGCGCCTGGCCCGGACCCCATGGCGGGCCGCACCGAGTTTGCGCTTACTGAGCAGGACCGCATGCGAGCGGTGCTGCGCGCGCTCGCCGTGACCGCCTGCGCGGCGATCGCGAACGCGCGGCGGTTCGCCGAATCAGAGCAGCGCCGCCGGTGGCTGGCCGCCTCCGGTGAGCTGACGTCCGTTCTGCTGTCTGACGGGGTGGCCCGGCCGGCCACGCTGATCGCGCAGCACGCGGCAGGTGCCGCAGAGGCGGACTTCGCCGTGCTGTGGGACCGCCACGAGGCCGGCCAGGCGATCGTGACCGGCGTCAGCGGCCCGCTGGCGGCGGGTCTGCTGAACCGGACAGCGCCGCTGGCGGGCTCACCGGCCGGGCAGGCGATCCTCACCGGCCAGCCCAGCCTTGTCGCCGGCGACCGCCGCGAAGCAGCCGGCGCGGTGCCGGGCGCCGATGCCGGCTCGCTGATCGTCGTGCCGCTGGCCGCGGGCGGGAGGATTCGCGGCGCCCTGGAGCTGGGCCGGCTGGGCACGGGGCCGCAATTCACCGGCATCGACCTGGGTATGGCCGCCTCTTTCGCCAGCCACGCCGCCGTGGCCCTGGAACGCACCCGGGCCCGCGCCGACCAGATCGTCCTGGCCCGGGTCGAGGACCATGACCGCATCGCCGCCGACCTGCACGATCACGTCATCCAGGAACTGTTCGCCCTCGGCATGAGACTCCAGGGTCACGCCGGCCGGGGCGATCTGGCCACCGCGCAGCAGATCAACGGCTACGCCGGCTCCTTGGACGAGATCATCAGGAAGATCCGCACCAGCATCTTCGGGCTTCGCCGGTCCCAGCCCATGCCCAGCGGCCTGCACACCCAGCTCCTGGAGATCGTCGACCAGCACACGCCTCAGCTGGGCTTCTCCGCCGCCATCCGTTTCGCCGGGCCACTGGAACGCGCCGCGGACACGGCCCTGACGCAGGACATCCTCGCCGTCACCCGTGAGGCGCTCTCCAACTGTGCCCGGCACGCCCACGCCAGTACCGTTAGCATCTC
>JBEKCN010000375.1:0-4976 GCA_050014855.1 Streptosporangiaceae bacterium
CTCCGGCAGGTCGTCGGCCATCTGGGAGACGCGCAGCAGCAGGTCCCGCAGCGCGGCGAGATCGGCGCCGGGGGCGCCGGGGTGCCCGAGCAGGAGCGGGGCGGCGCGGATGGAGCGGATCAGCTCGTCGGCATCGGAGTCGGTCAGCGGGGCGAGCCGCGCGGCGCGGTCGGCCAGCGCATCGGCGGCCGCACCGCCGGCCCCGAACAGCACCAGCGGGCCGACGACCTCTTCGTGCAGCATGCTGATCATCACCTCGGTGCCGCCAGTGACCATCGGCTTGACGATGACCCCGGTCAGCCGGTCGCCGAACGCATCGCGCAGCGAGCGGAACCCGCGCCGCACGTCGTCCGCGCCGTGCAGATCGATCAGCAGGGCACCGGCGCCACGCGCGCGGACCAGGCCGGGCACGTCCGCCCGGAGCGCGACCGGGCCCCCGAACCGTGCGGCCGCCGCGGCGGCGGCGTCCTCCGTTACCACCCCGATGCTGTCGGCCAGTGGCACGCCATAGCAGCCGAGGACTTCCACGGTCGGGTCCAGCGGCAGCCAGCCGCCGGCCGGCCAGCCGGCCAGAAATTCCGCGACCAGATCCTTCGCCCGGTCCTGGCGCAGGCCGTCGAGCCGGGGCACGTTTCCCGGCGGGACCACCCGCCACATGCCGTAGCGGGCGGCGTGGCCGAGGGCGCGGGCGGCGGACTCGGCGTAAGCATAGGCCGGAACGGCAGGGGAGTCCTCGCCGGGGCCCGGGAGCAGCCGGACCACTTCCGTCTGGTCCAGCACCGCGGCAGCGACCGGTACGGGTAGCCGCGCGGCGGTCACCTCGGGAACCGGGTCGCTGCCCGCGCTTCCGGCCGTGAGCGCCAGCACCGCGTCGACGCCCGGATCGGCCCCGGCCAGCTCCAGGCATTGACCGAAGATTCCGGGGCCGATCAGCAGGGTGGTGTCGACCGGCCCGGCCACCGTGGCCTCGCGGGGAAGCAGGTCTCGCAGCGCCCGCTGGGTATCCCCGGCCAGGCGGGCGACCTGCAGGCCCGCGTCGCCGCACGCGTCGGCGGCGAGCACCGCGACGCCGCGGGTGTTGGACACCACGGCGACCCTGGGCCCGGAGGGTGCCGGCTGCGAGGCCAGCAGGACCGCGGTGTCGAGCAGCTCGCCGAGGTTCGCGGTGGCGATCACCCCGGCCTGCTGGAACAGGGCCTGCCTGGTGAGCAGCGGGGTGGCTGCGGCGCGAGCCTCGGCCAGGCGTCGGCCCGTCGCCGACCGGCCTACAACCACGGTCAGGATCGGCATAGTGCGGCCGACCCGGCGGGCGGTGCGGGCGGACTTGAGCGGGTTCGTGATCGACTCGAGGTATAGCAGGGCCAGCTTGGTCGCCGGGTCGGACTCCCACCACTGCAGCATGTCGGTGCCGGCCACGTCGTCCTTGTCGCCGAGCGAGACGAGGGACGAGACCCCGACGCCGATCCGCGACAGGTGCCCGGCCAGGGCGAAGCCGGCGCCACCGGTCGCCTCCAGCGCCAGGCCAGCGCTTCCCGGCCGGGCATGGCGGCCCGCGAACGTCGCGTCGAGCCCGGCGCTGGTGTCGGCCACCCCGAAGCTGGTCGGCCCGACCATCCGCATGCCGTGGCGGCGGCAGATGCCCAGCAGCTCCGCGCGGCCCGCGCCGCTGAGTCCGGACGCGAGCACCACCAGGCCCTTGACCCCCCGCCGCCCGCATTCCTCGGCGATACCGGCCACGGCCGCCGCCGGTGTGGCGATGACCGCCAGGTCGACGTCCCCGGGCAGCGCGGCGGCCGACGGGACGCAGGGGACACCGTCCAGTTCGGTCGCGGCCGGGTTGACCGCGTACACCGGACCGGGGAAGCCGCCGCTCACGATGTTGCGCAGGATGACCCGCCCGACCGAACCGGGCCGCCGGCTGGCGCCGATGACCGCGACCGAGGCCGGCGCCAGGATGTGCCGCAGGCTGGCCACGTCGGCTGACCGCTCCCGCTCGGCCACCACGTCGCGGTAGCTGCCGAGGGCGGCGTCCGGCTCGCCGGTGGGCAGCGGGAAGGTGAGGCTGTACACACCGTCGGCCAGGGTGCGGTGCGCCTGCAGCCCGGCCTCGGCGAACACTCTCAGCATGGGCGCGTTCTCGCTCAGCGTCTCGGCGGTAAAGGCGTGCAGGCCGCGGCGGCGGGCCAGCGATTCCAGGTGCTCCAGCAGCAGGGTGCCGACACCACGGCGGTGCATGTCATCGGCGACCGCCAAGGCGACCTCAGCCGACCTGGACGGGGAATCGTCGCACTCGTAACTGCCGCAGCCGATCAGCTCACCGTCCAGCACGGCGAGCAGCGCGGCGTGGTCCGGCGCAGGCTCACGGCAGAGCCGGCGCGCCTCCCATTCGGCCGCGGCCGGGCTCAGGCTGAAGAAACGCAGGTAGAGATTCTCCGGGGACATCTTCTCGTGCATCTCCCGCACCGCGTCCAGGTCGTCCGGCCGCGCGGGCCGGATCCCGATGGTGGTGCCGTCAGCCAGCAGAGAGTACACGCTCGGTTCGGCGTCTGTGCTCACGTCACCCTCCCGGTCCTGCGACGGCTGGCGATGCCGAATTTACCCGCATTACCGGCCATCGCAACGACGGCCTGGCCGGGGAACCCCGTCCCTCGCCCGCTTCGCCGGAAAGCCGGCTTGGAAGGCAACTCCCGCGCCAGGCCCCTTGCGCCGGATTCGCGCAATGCCGTTAGCTGTTAGCTAGATATGGGGTTGAGGCGGGCCCGGACCCTGCCTTCTGGCCGCTCATCACCTCAGTGATTTCGGAGCGTGCATGAGCGAGCGAATCAACGTCCAGGCGGGCACCACCATCGTCGGCGCAGGCGGTGATGCGGTCCGCGAAGAGCGGCCTGCGCTGACCCGGTGGGTGGATGCCGCGCCGGCGGGCACGCGAGGTCATTACTCGCGGTGCCTGCGGCTCCTGGCGCGGTTGCGGCTGCTCGCCAGCCAGGACGCCGGCGCGCCGCTGCCGCCTGGTGCGGCCGGCGAGGTGGGCCACACGGCCAGGGCGATCGTGGCCGAAGCGGACGCCGCCGGGCACGACGTCCTGGCCGCCGTCGCGGAACACAGCCGCCGTTCCGCGGCCGTGTTCCTGGGGCCCCGGCAGGCCCGGCTGGCCGCCGCCGCCGACGACATCGTCGCGGCGGCAGAGGACGGGAGCGCCGCGGCGCTGTCGCGGCACCTGCGCCGGTTCGAGGCGCTGACCTCTGCGCTGTGGACGGTGCAGCGCGCGATCTGCGCCCCCGCCCATCGCCGCCCCCGGGCCGCGCTTCTTCCGGCACCGGCTGCCCCGAAGGAAAGCCGGGCTGTGCACCCGCAGCGACATCTTGACCGACATCTGGAGGGATTACATGGCCGCCCATGACTGGTATCAGCACGTCGAGGTCAGTGACGGCGGCCGCACCGTCGCCGCAGCCGAGGTGATCATCTCCGGCGGATCCGGCGGAACCGCCCGGGCGTCGTTGCGCGCGGCGTCCGGGCACATCGCTCCAGGCCGCCGCGCGAGCCTGGTCGATGCGGTGCTGGACCTGCCCGCGGTGCGGGAAAGCGCTCGCTTGGCGGCGGTGTTCCCGCTCGGCGACAGCGAGTCACTGCACCGGCTCGAGCAGCGCTGCCGGGACGTCCGTACCCGCCCGGCCGGATCGACCGCGATCTTGGAAGCCGACCTTCAGCCCGGCGATGACGACCGCGCGGCCCGGGAGGCGGATGACGGCCGCGCGGCCCAGGACCCGGCCGGCGACGCCGATCCCGAGGGATGACCGCTGCCGTACCCAGGCCGGTGAGCCCGGTCAAGGGGTTCACCAACGTTTGCCGCGGGCCCACGCCAGCGGATCGAGATCGAGGGAGCCGGTCACGGCCGCCTCGGCGACATCGGTGAGCCGCAGGTCGTTCGCGCGGGCGTAGGCCCGCAGCCGGGAGAAGGCCTCGGCCAGGTCGACTCCGGCGCGCTCCGCGACCACGCCCTTGGCCTGCTCAATTACCACGCGGCTGGTCAGGGCAGCAGAGAGCTGCTCGTTCACAAGCTGGGCCCCGGCGCTGGCCCGATGCTGCACGATGCTGAGGGTGGCGAGGTCCGCGAAGACGCGGGTGACGATGACGTCCCCTTCGGCCATCGGGGTCTGCGTGATGCTGAACAGGTTCAGGGCACCGAGGGTGACGTCACGAAACCGCAGCGGCAGGGCAGACACCGACCGGAAGCCTTCCCCGAGGGCGGCGGCGGAGAAGGACGGCCAGCGGCCGGACTCGGCCTCCAGATCCTGATGCTCGACGCGCTCCCCGGTGCGGAAGGCATCCAGGCAGGGGCCTTCCTGGGCCTGCAGCTCGAACAACTCCAGCAGGCGCATCGTCTCGCTAGAGGAGGCCAACAGCCCCAGATTGCCCCCGGGAGAGACCAGCATGACCCCGGCCGCGGCGACGCCCAGCACGCTGACGCAGCGGTCCGCGAGCCCGGTCAGCAGGTCAACGACGTCGTAGTCGTCAACGAGTGTGTCGGCCATCTCGGCGAGTGATCGCATGGCGTCGGCTGCTTGCAACATCTCGACTCACCTCTCGCACTTCCGGCGGCCCGTCAGGGCCGCCGGGCCACCAGACTGAGGGCCGGGCCACCGAGCCCGTCCCTGTGGCCGCCTGTCCCCACCCGCCGGCGCCGGCTGGGCGGGGCTCATGCCATCCTCACCCTGCGAGCGACAACGTCGTCAGCCACGTCGGCGAGCAGGCGATCATTGCCGAACGCGAACGCCCGCAGGCGGATCAGCGCTTCGGTGACGCTGATCCCCTCCTGGACTGAGACCATGCCCGCCGCATTGTGCACCGCGAAATGGAAGTCGGCGCCGGCCTCCAGCTCGTGCGCCACCGCCCCGGAGGGTGCCCCGGCCTGAGCGTCCAGGACCCAGCGGGCGGCCACGTCGGCCACGACCAGCGCGTCAGCATGCTGCTCGCGG
>JBEKCN010000376.1:0-4969 GCA_050014855.1 Streptosporangiaceae bacterium
GGTATTATAGTCGAAATTGTCATCGAATTTGCTGACCGAGGAGGTAAGCAGATGCCGGCGGATGACGAGCCCTGGGCATTAAGTGATGACGGCTGGGAGCCGGACGAGGTCGACGAAGACTGGGCTGAGGACAGGGACACATCCGGCTCCGCCATGGCGGAGCCCGTGCCAGAGCTGTTCGAGGCGGGATTCTTGCCGCGTGATCTGGGGCTTGACCCGCCGGATCTAGTTTCGGGACCAGCCGGCGGTTTCGCTGGCGGCGGGGTGATGGATACGGCGCCGCCTTGTTCCACGCTGGCCGGATTCGCCGAAGAGGTGACCGGCCTGTCCGGCCGGTGCGCGGGCGCGTCCGACGACGAGCTGGTCGGGGTGCTCCGAGCCTGGGGACGACTCGAATCGTGGGCCGCGGAGCGAAAGCTGGCGGTGATCGCGGAGCTGATCCGCCGCCGTCCCGCTCCGGGAAATCCGCCGTCTGGGCCGGGCGGCATGCCCGGGGGTTGGGGGAAGTTCTGCGGAGATGAGCTGGCCGCCGCGGTCGCTATCTCCGCGCAGGCCGCCGAGAAGACTCTGCAGCTGGCTCATGATCTGGCCTCCCGGCTGCCCGGTACCGCCCGGGCGCTGCGCGAGGGCCTGATCGATCTGGGCAAGGCGCGGATCATCGCTGAGGTGACCCGGGTCCTGGACCCGGAAGAAGCCGCTGCCGCTGAGGCCCTGATTTTGGCCAAAGTGGCCGGTAAGACCCCGGGACAGGTACGGGTGATCGCCGCACGGGCGGCCACCTCGATCAACCCGGCCGCCGCCCAGGCCCGCCGGGAACGGGCCCAGCGAGATGCCCGGGTGGAACTATGGCGCGAGGACGCGGGCACCGCGGCGTTGTGCGGGCGGGATCTGCCCCCGGCCGAGGCACTGGCTGCCGACCAGCGCATCACCGCTTACGCCCGCGAGCTGAAGGCCGCCGGGCTGGCCGGCACAATGGACCAGCTCCGCGCCCGGGCGTTCCTGGATCTGGCCCTCGGCATCTGTTCCCGCCCCATGTCCCCGCCCGGCCACGGCACCCGGGCCGTCGGCCACGACGCGGACGCCGGCCAGCCGGTGGAGGAGCGCCCAGCCGAGGGCAGCCCAGCTGAGGGCAGCCCAGCCGAGGGCAGCCCAGCCGGGAATTACCCGGCCGAAGGCAACTCGTCCGGGCACCAGCGGCCGGCTGACCCTCCAGCTGCGGCGGGCCCAGCTACGGCGGGCCCCGCACGGGGAGACGGCCCGGGCGCGGATGGCTCCCTAGCCGCCGCGATCAACCTGATCATCCCGCTGGCGACCCTGCTCGGCTTGGCCGAACGCCCCGGGGAGGCCGCCGGGCTTGGCGCGATCGATCCGGCCCTAGCTCGGGAACTTGCCCGCAGGGCCGCCGGCAACCCCCGGAGCACTTGGTGCGTCACGGTTACGGACCAGGAGGGCCACGCCACCGGCCACGGGTGTGCCCGGACTACCAGCAGAACAGGCCGCAGAAGCGGGCCAGGACTGAACAGACCAGAGCCAAGAAGCACTCCAGGGCCGAGCAGACCGGGTCCGGGAAACACGCCAGGGCCAAGAAGCACGCCAGGGCCAAACGGATCGGGCCAGCTCACGTTCAGCCGCGACCAGGGACATGGGCCACCCGGCGGATACGGCCGGTGGCGGCTGCGTCCCGGCGGTGACCGCGACCTGCTCGTCGACCTCGAGCCCCTCGCGGTCACTGACTGCGACCACCGGCACGAATCAGCTGGCTACCAGCCCAGCGACACCCTCCGCCACCTGGTCCAGATCCGCGACGCAGAATGCACCTGGCCGCCGTGCCGCCGGGCGGCGCGGCGATGCGATTTCGACCATGCGATTCCCTGGGATCAGGGCGGCCGGACTTGTAGCTGTAACGGCGGGCCCCGCTGTCGTCATCATCATCACGCGAAACAAGCTCACGGCTGGAAACTTGAGCAACACCAGCCCGGGTACCACACGTGGACCACACCGGCCGACCGGAGCTACACCACCGGGCCCGCGGAATACCCGATCTGAGACTGAGCCGGGCCCGCTCGGGTCCTTCGTTCCGCCTCTTAGCTTTCGGCGCGGAGGACGTCCAGAGCGTGCGCAAGATCGGGCGGGTAGTCGCTCCGGAACTCGACCCAGC
This sequence comes from Streptosporangiaceae bacterium, assembly GCA_050014855.1. Classification (GTDB taxonomy): domain Bacteria; phylum Actinomycetota; class Actinomycetes; order Streptosporangiales; family Streptosporangiaceae; genus Bog-532. Next base: position 2,159 of record JBEKCN010000376.1, read on the forward strand.
GGCCGTCGGCGGGATGCTCGAAAGCCAGGCTGACGGCGTGCAGCCACTGACGGTGCAGGCCCAGATGTTCCGCTAGCACCGGGTCCGCGCCGTAGAGCAGATCGCCGACGCACGGGTGCCTGACCGCGGACATGTGGACGCGAATCTGGTGCGTCCGGCCAGTCTCCAGCCCAACATCGACCAAACTGGCACCCCGGAAGGCCTCCAGAGTGTCATAGTGCGTAACGCTGGGGCGTCCCCCGGCCACGACGGCGAACCGGCCGTCGCCCGACGGATGCCGGCCGATCGGCGCATCGATGGTGCCGCGCAGCGGATCTGGATGCCCCTGCACGACCGCGTGGTAACGCTTCTCCACCTGGCGCTCGCGGAACGCCCGCTTCAGCGCGCTGTAGGCCGACTCGCTCTTGGCCACCACCATCGAACCGGTCGTGTTCGCGTCCAGGCGGTGAACGATGCCCTGCCGCTCGGCGGCGCCGCTGGTGGCGAGGGTGTGGCCGCTGGCCAGGAGGCCGCCGATGACGGTCGGGCCGTTCCAGCCCGGTGTCGGGTGCGCGGCTACGCCGGTCGGCTTGTCGACCACCACGATGTCGTCGTCCTCGTAGAGAACGTTCAGCCCTTCCACCGTGCGCGGCGGCTCCACCGGACGCGGCGCCGGTAGGGTCACCTCCAGCGGCTCCCCCGCCGTGACCCGGTCGGACTTAGCCGCGGGGTGACCATCGACCAGCACCATGCCCTCGCTGATCAGTTCGGCAGCCCGTGACCTGGACAGCCCGAACATCCGGGCCAGGGCGGCGTCGAGCCGCTCTCCGTCCAGACCGTCGGGAACAGGCAGATAACGCTGACCTGGCGCTGTCATCCTCGGCCTCTGAAGCCTGCGTCACCGACGTGACCGGCGTGGTTTGGGCGGCTGCCGCGTTCTCGGCGGCTTCGGGACTTCCGCGCTGTTCGGGACTTCTATGATGGGCGAGATCTCTGCCGCGCGGGCGATCTGGACGGCGGGGCTCGTCTCGCTGGCGACGCTCGTCTGAGGGGCCGGACTCGCTTCAGCGACGGAGCTGTCCCCGGCGACGGAGCTGGCCTTATTGGCCGGGCTCGCCTCAGCGACGCCGCCGGCCTGGGTGACCGCGCCGGCCTCAGTGACCGGGCCCACCTCAGTGACGGGGCCCACCTCAGTGACGGGGCTGCCCCCGGCGACAGCGCCGGCCTCAGTGACCGGGCCCACCTCAGTGACCGGGCCCACCTCAGTGACCGGGCTGGCCTGGGTGACAACGCTGGCCTCAGTGGCGCGGCTGGTCTGACTGGCGGGGGCGGTTTGGGTGAACCGCGGATCGACGTGCGGCTTTAGATCATCTTTCGGGTGGCCTTCGCGGGTGCCGTCTAGACGGATACCGCGCAGGGCGAGCAGGACCGCCAGGGCGCCACCGCACACGATGGCCGAGTCGGCGAGGTTGAACACGGGCCAGTGCGGCAACTGGATCCAGTCCACCACGTCACCGCGGAACAGCCCGGGCGAGCGGAAGATCCGGTCGGACAGGTTCCCGGTCGCGCCGCCCAGGAGCAGCCCCAGCGTGATCGCCCAGGGCAGGCTGCGCAGCTTGCGGGCCGCGCGGAGGATATAGAAGATGACGGCCGCGGCAATCACCGTGAACACGATCGTCATCGAGGTGCCGATGCTGAACGCCGCGCCGCTATTGCGCAGCAGCAGCAGCGTCAGGAACCCGTCCAGCAGCCGGATCGGGGGCCGGTTGGCCAGCGCGCGGACCACGATCACCTTGGTCGTCACGTCCAGGGCCAGCACGGTCAGGGCCACCCCGATGACCACGGCCAGCTTCCGGCCGCCGGGCGCTGTCGCCGGCGTCAGCCCCGCGTCCTGTGCGGTGCCTGGTCCCCTGCCGATCCCGGCGTCCAGTTCCGGCGCCCGGGCCGGTTCCCCCGGGCGCTCCGCCTCGTCCGCCGTCAGCGGCGTTCTTCGCGCTGCTTGCACCTGACGCAGAGTACCGCGCGCGGGAACGCCATCAGCCGTGCCTTGCCTATTGGCTGGCCGCAGGAACCGCACACTCCATATGTTCCCGCATCGATCCGGCTGAGGGCCTGCTCGGTCTGCTCCAGCAGGCGCCGGGCGGTGCTGGTCATCTGGAACTCGTGTTCGCGTTCGAAGGTCTTCACCCCAACGTCCGCCTCGTCGTCGCCCGCCTCGCGGATTCCATCGCCTAGCCGGGCAGCGATATGCGACTCAGCCTCCTCGATGTCACGACGCAGCCCGGCGGCTTCCGCTTCGAGCGCGTCCCGCACCTCGGCTAGCTCGGAGCCGGTCCAGGGCTCCTCCCCTAGCCGCACCGGAAGAGTTGCGGCGTCGGTACGCGGGGCTGTGGCCATCAAACGCCTCCCACGACGGGCTATAGACGATCATAAATATGAACGGTCAACGGAGAATAAGTCACATCGCGTTTCTCCGCAAATGAGATGTCAGTTCACTCACGTACGGGTACTTCGGCCGGATCACGCCCGCGGTTGCAGATGTCTCAAGATCGGGCCGACCCAGCCCCGGGGGCGGCCTGCCAGGCCCCGCGAAAGCCAGCGCACCGGGCCTGCGGCAGCGGGCACCGGGCCCTGCGGCGTACCGGGCCCTGCGGCGGCCCGCGTGCAGGAAATAAGTTCGGCCCGCTGGGCCGTTCGGATATCCTGAATACCTGCACGGCATTGATGGGGACAGCTGCCGCTGACCGCAGGCCAGGAGCGATCCGGGGACGGTGCGAGCCCGGAGGCCAGCCCAGCGGACCAGATCACCCCGGAGCCGCCGGAAGAACGGCC
>JBEKCN010000377.1:0-4966 GCA_050014855.1 Streptosporangiaceae bacterium
GGTAGCCCCCATCAGGACCGCCCCGGCCACCATGAGCCACAGCCGGCGGAAGACACCGAGGACCACGGCGAGCAGGATGCCAGCCACTCCCTGGACCAGGAAGAGCGGGCCGATGACCGCAATCCCCCGATAGCCACCGTCGGCCCAGAGCCGCAGGTGGATGATCCCGGAGTCCAGCATCAGGAGGGCCCCGGCCCAGGTCGCAATGGTCACCGTCCAGCGCAGCGCGGCCGGCCCGAGCTGGGCCGGGCGCCCGTTCAGCGCCCGGGCCAGCTGGCGTGCGAAGCGGCCGGCAAACATGCGGGCAGATCCGGGGGCGGCCGAATGAGACGTCCGCCCCGGGCCGGTGCGGGTCAGGCCGGGGCCTTCTCTCCGCTGCGTCTCCTGGCCGGGTGCCCGTGGCAGCTCAGTAGCCATTGCCGCCGCTTCCAGAGGAAGATGGCGAGCTGGCCGGATGCGACGATCCGGTCACCGCGTCGCCGGAGGCGTTCAGGACATACCAGGTCCCGCCGAAGCTCGTCAGCCCCTGGCCCTGGGCCACGCCCGGGCCGGAGTCCCCGACATAGGTGTAGACCGGCCAGCCGTTGTAGGTGACCTCGAGGTTGCCGCTGGCGTCCTTGACCGAGCCGAGCAGCGAGGACTCCACGCCGCTACCGGCCTTGGCCGCCGTCGCGCCCTTGGGGATGGTGATCTCGGGCCAGAACTTGGTGCATCCGTTGCTCGCGGTGCAGGTGACTTTGCCGCCCTTTTCCGAGGTGAGCAGGTAGAGGGTCTGTCCCTGCCCATTCACCAGGACCGTGCCGACGCCGGGAACGCTCTTGGCGCTCAGGGTCACGGTGGACGTGGCTGCGGCACCGGCCGATCCCGTGCTCGCAGCGGCCGGGCTCGATCCCGAGCCCGCGGCCGTGGTCGCGGATGCCCCGCAGGCGGCCGCGGTGATGACCACGCCGAGGAGCAGGCTGCCGCCTACCAGCCGGTGGGCTGATGAGCGGAGATGAGGTCGGACGGTGATGCGCACGGGAAACACTCCTCCGAGGAGAACTCAGAACGTCGGCCTGTTTCCCTTTACTACGGCGACCAGGACAAATGAGATTGCAGCTCGGGACGGCCGGAGCTCAGGCGCCGCCAGGTGCCCCCGTGGCCGCTGGTACTTCTGCTACTCACGTACCCGGGTAATTACTCTCCGGTGATAGCCCCATTTCAGCTGCTTCGGGCAAAATGAGGGCGATGAAATGCGAGGTTACGCAGGTAAACGGGGACGGAACGATCCGCCGTGCGGTGCTGGACACCACCGGCCGTCAGGACGCTGCGCGCTGGGATGGCCTCGCCGAACAGGCCAGGCTGGATCTGCCGCCGCCGTACCGGCCGCATCCCGGCGAACCGGTCTACGAGATCGCGGCCGACGAACGCGTCGCCCAGGTCGCCGAGGGGGATCTCATCGGCCCGCTCCGCGAACTGGTCCGTGCTGTCTTGACCGACGGCTGGCAAATTAGCTGATCAAACTCCCTTGACTGACCCCCTGAACTGGCCTGACGGTCTCGCATCAAGGCCCTGCGAATATCTCCCGGCTCCGGGGTGGCGCCGCCTACGCCGCGAGCAAGCACGCGCTGGCCGCGGCCGAGGCCCTGCGGCTGGAGGAGCCGCAGGTGCGGGTGACGACCGTCTTTCCCGGGCCGGACGGCGACCGGCATACAGCGTGGGCTGCGCGCCTACGAAGGCGGCGGCAGCCCGTACACCCTGATCTCCGCCGACGCCGGGGAAATCTGGCACGAGTTGCGCGGCCAGAAAGCACCGGCGGCGCCGGTGGACGGGACGGGATCATGAACGGATATTCCCCGAGTGTTCCCCGCGAGGCGGCCAGGCGTGCCCGCAGCCTGCCTGGCATGCATCCGGCAACGGGTGTTCATGCCGGTCAGCGGAGGGCGTGGGATTCGAACCCACGATGAGTGTCACCACCCATAGCGGTTTTCAAGACCGCCGCCATCGGCCACTAGGCGAGCCCTCCCAGCTGCGGTAACGCCTGGATCAGGACTGTCGTGCCACCAGCTGATCCGGGACGGGTCCGCAGCTCGATACTAGGTCCGCGTAAGCGGCCCAGTGCCGGCTCCCAGCCTCTCACATGCCGTCACCTCCAGCGCCCGCGTGATCCGTTCGTTGGCGGCCAGTCCTGGTCCTCGAGGCATACGGCGTCCGAGGGAGACCAGTGAAACTATGGTGACTGTGACAATCATTGCGCCTGGGGAGCCCGGAGTTGCCCTGGCTAACGCGATAAGCCGGGCGGCCGGCTTTCCCCGGCTGCGCTACATGGGCTCCAAATACCGCCTCGTCCCGCACCTGGCCGAAGTCTTCGCCGAGGTGGGCGGCGCGACTGCCCTCGATGCGTTCTGCGGCAGCGGGTCCGTGTCCTACCTGCTCAAGACGCTGGGCTACCAGGTCACCGCCAACGACTTCCTGCACTTTCCCGCGGCCATCGCGCGAGCCGTCGTGGTCAATCAAGGCGAGACTCTGACTGGCGAGGACATCGCAGTGATCTGTGGTCCGGCCGCCGATGACCGTGATTTCATTCAGCGCACGTTCGACGGCCTGTTCTTCACCGGCGAGGATCGGCAGTTCCTCGACTCTGCGTGGTCCCACATCGAGAAGATGACCGGCACGAAGCGGGCGCTGGCCATCTCAGGGCTCGTCCTGTCGGCGGCGCGCAAGCAGCCCCGCGGGGTCTTCACCATCACCGGCCTGCGATACGACGACGGGCGCCGTGACCTGCGGCTGCCGCTGCGGGAGCACTTCCGGGAGCGGGCCGCCGAGTACAACCGGGTGGTCTTCGATAGCGGGCAGCCGTGCACCGCCATCACCGGCGACGTCTTCGATCTCGGGCCGCGGCCGTTCGACCTGGTCTACCTCGACCCGCCGTACGCCCCGCCCCGGGACGACAACTGCTACATCAAGCGCTACCACTTCCTGGAGGGGCTGAGCACCTACTGGCGCGGCCAGCAGATCATGGAGAGCACCCGGACCAAGAAGCTCCCCAAGCGGTATACGCCTTTCTCCTACAAGCACAGCGTCACCGATGCGCTGCGCCGGGCCATCAAGCAGTTCCAGGACTCCGTCATCGTGCTGTCCTACTCCTCCAACGCCGTCCCAGATGCGGCCACCATTGAGGCCCTGCTGCGTGAGATCAAGGACGACGTGCAGGTCCGCCCGATCGACCACACCTATTCATTCGGGACGCATGCAGCGGCGCAGCGACGCGCCGTGTCGGAGTACCTGTTCGTCGGGCGGTGACTGGGATGCCGGAGACCTCCGGTTTCCGGATCAGGGATGCGCCGGGACGGACCGCTGCAGGGAGCGGCGGGGCCTCGCGAAGCCGTCGCCGACCGTGGCCGCCAGCCTCAGGTAGGCCTCAGTCGTCGCCGGGCTGAGCTGCTCCAGTTCCACCTCGGCCCCCTCCTCCAGGTGGGAGTCGTAGGGTATCCGGACAACCGCGCGGCACCGGCTGGCGAAGTGCTGCTCCAGCCGGTCCAGGTCCACGGTGCTCTTGCTGCGCGGGCGGACGGTGGAGAGCACGACCACGGCGTTGCGTACCAGGTCGCCGTAGGCGTGCGCCTCGAGCCAGTCCAGCGTCGCGCTGGCGGACCGGGCCCCATCCACCGACGGGGAGCTGACCAGCACGATCTGATCGGCGAGGGTCAGCACGCCGGTCATCGCTGAATGCAGCAGGCCGGTCCCGCAGTCCGTGATGCAGATCGAGTAGTAGTGCTCCAGGACCCGGGCGATGTCGCAGTAGTCGGCCTCGCTGAACGCCACGGACACGCCGGGATCCCGGTCCGAGGCCAGCACCTCCAGCCTGCTGGAGGCCTGGGAGGTGAAGGCCCGCACGTCCGCGTAACGGTGCACCTGCTGGCGCTCGTTCAGCAGATCCCGGACGGTGGCCGACGTCTCCAGCCGCACCTTGTCCGAAAGCGTGCCCCGGTCGGGGTTCGCGTCTACCGCGATGACCCGGTCCCCGCGCAGGGTGCCGAGCGTGGCTCCCAGGCCGACGGTCGTCGTGGTCTTGCCGACGCCGCCCTTGAGGCTCATGACCGCCACTCGGTGGTGGCCGCCGGCGACCGGCGTACGGGCGCGCCAGATGAGCTCCCGGCGGCGCTGCGAGCTGGCCGACTCACCGACCCGGACCAGTCCGCCGGTGGCCCGGAACACGGTCCGCCGCCAGCCGGAACCCGGCCCGGGGCGCTTGCCCTGCAGCAGGGCCTCTGCCGTCAGGCTGTCCGCTGTCTCCCCTTCCTGCAGAGCGTCGGCGTCCGCCCCTGGCGGCGGGTACTCCGCCTCATCCGGGCCGGGCCTCAGCGGGGTGCCCGGCCTCAGGCCGGATACCATGCCGCGCCGGCCGGCCGCCGGTTGCCGGCGCCCAGCCTGGGCCGGGCCGCCGTAACCTGGACCCGGCCGGACCGAACCGGCCTGGCCCGGGCCGGTCTGCCCCGGGCCGGGCCGGGCCGGGCCCGCTGTCGCAGCGCCGGAGGGTCCGGGATCCTGCGGGACCGGGCTGGCCGGAGGATAGCCCGGACCCGGCGCCGTACGGTCCACTGGCATCCCGGGCGGCTGGGATGGACGGCCGCGGGGCGGGATGTCCGCCGTTCCCGGGCCGCGCAGCCCGGTGAAGCGCCGGCCGTTCTCCGCGGGCACGCTCTGCTGCTGTCCGATCGTGCCTTCGGGCCCCTGGTAGCCGCCGTCCGGCCGTCCCTGTTCCGGGGCGGGCGGGGCGAGTTGTTCCGGGGCGGGCGGGGCGAGTTCGTCATCGCGAGCGGCGTCGTCGTGGTGGTGGGCCGGCTGCTCGCGCGGCTCATTATGGTAGGCCTGCCCGGGGACGCCCAGGTCGGGCAGCGGCTCTACCGGGGGCGGTGGAGGAGCGAATCCGTAGGCCTGCGGGGAGGGCAGCCCGTAGTCGATGACCGGGGTGGCCGCCTCGTCC
>JBEKCN010000378.1:0-4957 GCA_050014855.1 Streptosporangiaceae bacterium
CAGCTGCAGCATTGGGTTCCATCGCAGGGCGGCGGCCACCGCCGGCACCGTCAGAGCCGTCAACTGCTCCGCCCGCGACCCGCGCACATTGCGGGCGGTAGAGCACAGCACCAGGCCCGACAACAGCGCGGGGTGCCGCCGGTACAGCACCTGGGCCACCATGCCGCCCATGGAATAACCCACGGCGGTGAATCTGCCGATACCAAGGACCCCGGCCAGCGCGGCGAAATCGTCAGCGCAATCCTCGAGCCGGAACCGCGAACGCAGGGTAATCCCGTCGCCATGGCCACGCAGGTCGGCCGCGACGACCCGGAAATGACGCGCGAGCGGCGCGAAAACCTTCCCCCAGTTCAGCTCGGCCGTGCACGCCACCCCGTGGATCAGCACGACCGTCTCCGCGCCGCGCGGACCGGGGCACTCCCACACCCGCGTCGTCCCGCGGCCGGGTAGCTCTACCAGCCGCGTCAGCGGCACCGCTGCTTCCCTCAGCATCCCGCGTTTCTCCTATTCGCTGCGCCCGGGCTCAGCCCGCGCGGACGTCGGCGCCGACGCCGACGCTGGCGAACCAGCACCACGTCGCCAGCCGGGTCTGGGCCGCAGTCAAGCTGACATCCAGCGGCCGCCTCGTCGCTCAGTAACATGCCAGCATTGGACCGCACAGATCCCCGCCTGGCCATAGGACCTAAGTCCGCACCCCCTGGCCAGAAGTCCGTTGGGGATCAGGCACGACCAAAGACAGCGGGCCGCCCGGCTCCCGGAAACCGGGCGGCCCGTTCTCGTGCCCGCGTTGCGGGCGGGTGATCATCGCCTGGTGCCTGGGCGTCACGCAGCACGCGGCCACATCGAGTTCCGCACCCGTTGCTGTCGGCCGGTTACGCGGAGCAGCTGATGGCAGCACACCGCCCGCAGCCATCGTCAGGAGACGACCCCCGCACCGCACCGCGCCGGAAATCCGCCGGGCGGTAATGGCCGTTGCTGTTACATAACGGGGCGGACGGGGTAGGACTTGGCTTTGCTGGCAGCCGTTGCCTATTGGGACAGCGCCGGCACGTTCCGACGAGAGGACCGGGAAATTCTGACGAGAGGACCGGCAAATGGAGCCAGCGAGCACACCGGTTGTCTTCGTTCATGGCCTCTGGCTGCACGCGACGTCGTGGGACCCGTGGCTGGATTTGTTCAAGGAGGCGGGTTACGCCCCGGTAGCGCCGGGCTGGCCGGGCACCGCCGACACCGTCGAGGAGACCCGCCGGCAGCCCGAGCGGGTCGCCGGGAAAGGCATTGAGGACGTCGTCCAGCACTACGCCGCGATCATCGGCGGCCTGCCCGCCAAGCCGGTCGTCATCGGCCATTCCTTCGGCGGCCTCATCGTGCAGCGACTGCTCGGACAGGACCTGGCCGCCGCAGGAGTCGCGATCGATCCGGCGCCCATCAAGGGGGTGCTCTATCTCCCGCCATCCGCGCTCCGGGTCGCCTCGATCGCGCTCCGCAAGCCCGCCAACCGGGACAAGGCCGTGTCACTCACCGCTGAGCAGTTCCGCTACGGCTTCGGGAACGCGCTGCCCGCGGAGGAATCCAGTGAGCTATTCGAACGCTGGACGGTCCCCTCACCGGGCAAGCCACTATTCGAAGATGCGCTGGCCAACTTCACCCCCCGCTCCCCCGCCAAGGTCGGCACCAGCAACAAGACCCGCGGCCCGCTGCTGCTGATCTCCGGAGGCCAGGACCACACCGTCCCGCCGCCCGTGGTGACGGCGACCCGGCGGCTTTACCACAAGTCACCCGCGATCACCGACTTCCGGGAGTTCGCTGACCGGGGGCACTCCCTCACGATCGACCACGGCTGGCACGAAATCGCCCAGGAAGCGCTCGACTGGCTCGAGCGCCGCGTCCAGTAGTCCGCTGACGTTGGCCGGGTGGCTGAAGATACTCGCGTCCTGCGGCCATACACGTGACTTCAGTGGAGCACCCACTGGCCGGTGGACCGTCTGGCGCTGGGAAGCCGGGCCGGTCCATGGCCGGTCTGGTGGGCGCCGGGCATGCCGCTACTCGGCACCGACGACCTTGAAGTCCTGGTTGACGAAGACGTGGTGCGGCCAGTTGACGCCGATGTAGTGGACCTCGTACTCTCCGATGCTCAGCTTCACCGCACGGTCGACGATGGCCCCCGGGTAGGCAGCCAGCGCGGCCTCGGTCGCCTTATTCGCGGCCGTTCCGCTGATGATCGTCCCCGACCCTTGACTGTAGCTCGCCGGGATCTGGCCGACCTGCTTGGACGTGGTGGGTGCACCCTTCTGGAAGGGGATCACCTTTGCCGCCGAGGTAGTCGAAGATCCGCTGCTAGCCGGCTGCACGATGACCTGCGTGGCCGTGATGGTCGTACTGTCAGTCGTCCCGAGTACGAGGACGGGTTCGCCTTTAATAACGGCACTCGCCGAGGCCGGGTTCGTCCCCTTCTCATACGTCGTGGAGGACGCCTCGTCGATGGTCACCTTCTGACCCGCTGACGTCGTCAGGGTGAAGCTCGACGTGGACACGCTGGCGATCGTGCCGGCTGCTCCCCCCGCGGCCGGTCCAGACCGAGCATTGGATGCCACGCCGCCGGATCCGCCGGCGGAGCCACTGCTAGGAGCGGCTGAACTGCTGCTGGAAGGGGCTGAGCTGCTGCTCGAAGCGGTTGAGCCGCTGCTGGAGGTTGCGCTGACGATCCCGTAGGAACCGCCCGCGACCGCGATGGCCGCGGCGCCGACCGCGATGGACTTGGTGAGCTTGCGGGAAAACATTTGCTGGGTCCTTTCGTCGGTGCCATATATCTGAGGATGGCAACCGGCGCTGGAGCAGCGATGAAAGCAGCCCGAAAGGTTGGCGGGAGGTTGTCCGGCACAAGCTGAGAATTGGCTCTGAGGATTAGCTGGGGCTTAAACATTGCGGACCGGCGGCCAGGAACAGGCCCAGGCCAGCCATCACGACCCGGCGGCTGTTGAACCGGGGCCCCAAAAGGGCCGGGGTCATTGGCGCTAGGGGCGATGTGCGCCTCCAGGTAGCGGCACCCGCGACTCCTGCTAGCAGCAATGCGGCCGCCAGGTTCCAGCCGCCATCCTGGAGCTGGTGACCCGGCCGACGGCCGTCGGCGGGGCAGGCGCGGCAGGAGAGGAGCCGTTATGGCAGGGGCAGCTGGGAACAACCGCGACGCGACGGTGACAGTGCTCGGCGCGGGCATCATGGGATCGGCGATGACCCGCAATCTGGTGGCTGCGGGCTTTGACACGCGGGTGTGGGACCGGTCGCCGCAGGCGACCGGCCCGCTGGCCGACGCGGGCGCGCGGGTCGCGGCGTCGGCGCCGGACGCGGTCCGGGACGCGAGGATAGTGATCACGATGCTGCCCACCGCCGAGGTCGTCGAATCGGTGATCTTCGACGGCGGGACGGCCGATGCGTTCGCCGGTGGAGGCGTGTGGGCCCAGATGGGCACGATCGGCGTCGAGGGGACCCTGAGCATCGGGGAACGGCTGGCTTTGAAGCGGCCGGACGTCATGTTCGTGGACGCTCCGGTGTCGGGCAGCAAGGGACCGGCGGAGCAGGGCCAGTTGCTGATCCTGGCGTCCGGGCCCGCCGCGGCGGCTGACGCACTGCGCCCTGTCTTCGACGTTCTCGGCCGCAAAACCGTGTGGCTGGGCCAAGCGGGTCAGGGCAGCCAGGTGAAGCTGGTCGTCAACGCCTACATGTCCATCCTCATCGAAGGGGTGGCGGAGACCATGGAGCTGGCTGATCGCCTCGGTATCGGCCACCAGCAGGTCGCCGAGGCTATCGAGGGCGGCCCGCTGGACGCGCCGATCGCTGACGCCAAACTGCACAAGATGGACCGGCAGGACTATGCCGCGGAGTTCCCGCTCGAGTGGGCGCTGAAGGACGTGGACCTCGCGATCAGCGCCGCCAACGGTGACACCCCGCCGCTGCTGGGCGCGCTCTCTCGCCAGTGGCATGCCGCCGTGTCCGCCGGGTACGGTCGCCAGGACATCAGCGCCGCCCGGCTGGCTCTGAGCCATCCCAGCGACCAAGGCTAAGCGCGCAGCTGGGAACCGCCCATTCCCGCATGACGGTGGTAGTAGTGCCCGCTGCAATCCGGATTTCTTGCTAGCCGGCAGTCGAGTTGGCGGCTCGCCATGACGACAGCGCCATGCCCATGCGTGATCGTCGATGGTACGTCGCACGCGCGTGCGACAGGTGGTGCCGGCCTTTAAGGGCCTGACCCTGGGCTAGCGGTAGGCTCCGCCCGACGGTGGCCCGGATGATCCGCTACGAGCCCGACGGAACAACTGCGCGTGCGTGACGACGGAATCGGCGGCGCCGACCCCGTACGCGGCTCAGGACTGACCGGGCTCAAGGACCGCATCGAGCCGCTGGGCGGCTATAGCCTCCGGTGGTGCACGTCTGGGGCGTCCTGCCTGCCCGGCCGCCGAAGCGCGGCGGCCGCCGGCGTGGCCGGCGGCTCATGGCCTGCGGCAGGGCTGTTCATCGCTCCGGTTCTCCCTCGTGTTGACTGCCGCCGGCAGGCTGGTCGCCCGGCGGCCGTGAGCGCCGGCCGGGGCTACCGGAACATGGTCTGCGTTGCCTTGAGCAGCACGCGAGGATCGCGGTCGTAGCGGTTGATCTTCGTCAGCCTGCTCGCGGGCAATCCCAGGAAGTGGTAAGCGGCGACCTGGGCACAGCGGACCGAGTACTGCTCGGTGAAAACCATGTCGTACGGCAGCTCGGCGAACTGGCTGATGAAGGCGAGGTTCTTCGACCGCTTCGGCGCGACATGGGACGTCCCCTTTCTAACGGCTGGCGCCTGGTCCTAGTTGTAGATGTACACCGGGGTGCCGGGCGCCTTGACCAGAGTGTGGAAGAAGGCGGCAATGTCCATCGGGACCCGCACGCAGCCGTGCGAGACGGGCTGCAGCGGCACATCGGTGTCGCC
>JBEKCN010000379.1:0-4955 GCA_050014855.1 Streptosporangiaceae bacterium
ACATATCATAACGTAGAAACCGCAATTTGTTACGCCGCCTGATTGCCACCTATCCGGCCACGGTCACCATTCCGGCAAGCGCGACGAAACCTGCCCAAGTGCGCGCGTATCGCGACGCTTAATGCCACGGGCCAGCATCGCAGATTCAATCGTCCCGCGTCGTCCAGGACACTGCTGAAATAGCCGTCGGCCGCCCACCTGCTGCAGCGCCGACCGGCAGGGTCATTCGCAGCATCACTGGCCTCGATCTAATCGAATCCGCGGACCTCGACCCGCTCGCCCTCATCCTGGTCTCCGCTCCAAAGGCCGCCCAAGGCATCACAGGCACCTTCCTCCAGACCGTCATCGCGCCCGCCACCGGGAATCACGATGCCGCGCGCTAACTTGCGGAACTGATCGCCGAGCACGGGAACCCCAGCCGGCGCGAAGCCTTCGCAATCCGCCTGCGGGCCTTCGCCAGCCACCAGCCCAACCCGTCCCCGCGCTCGATGTCGCCCACCTCATCGCGCCAGAGACCGGACAAACATGGCCGGGGCACGGTTGGCCTGGGGTTGCCCCGCTTTGACGGACAGGGCTGGTCGACTACGGCGTATGCTCCGCGGCATGACTGTCGAGGTGACCGTGAGGACCGTCCAACCGACGCCGACGGCGGTGATAGTGGCGGCGGCGACGTGGGCGGAGTTCCCGAAGATGTGGGGCCCGATGCTGGACAAGGTGTGGAGCTTTCTTCGGGGCGACGCCCCGGAAGGGCTCTACAAGCGGGGGCATAACATCATGCTCTACAAGGACGACGTCCCCAACGTCGAAGTCGGCGTTCAGGTAACCGGCTCATTCGATCCCGCCGGTCATGTTGCCGCGTCGACGCTTCCGGGCGGGCTCGTCGCCATCGCGACCCACACCGGCCCGATCGCCAAAATCGGCGATACTCATCGGGCAGTGCGCGAGTGGGGCAAGGCGAACGGGTACCGGCTGGCCGGCCCTCGCTGGGAGATCTACGGCGATCCCGGCCCGTCGACCGGCGACTTCGATGTGGACGTGTTCTGGTCGCTGGCGGTGCCGTAACCCGGACATTTCTGGGATTTGGGTGGCGCAGTCTCCTCAGCAATCAGCACCCCGGCAGCCCTGCTAAGGCAGGAATCGCCTACCACACTGAACGTGCGACAACTGATTAACCCTCTCCTCAGCCCGGGCCCCGGCCGGGCTGACGAGCTACATCACCAGCCACTGCCGTGACCCGCTACGCGACGCCCTCGACCGCAGTCACCGCTTAGCAGCCGTGCCACCGTGTGCCGCAGAGTGCCGTATTATCCGTTGGATTTATGTGGGGAACATCGACGGGAACCGGACCTGTGGGTTTTGTGGGACACCTGAGAGCCCTGGCCGGAGCTCGCTTTGCGGCTGACAGGTGGCATGCGGGCCAGGCCGGGCAGACGAACGAGTCCGCGGCGAAGTTCTCGGCCGGCCGTGATGGCTTGGTGAAGCAGGGACGGGGCGTCCGCGTCGCCCGAGGTGAATACAGCGCACCGGACTGATCCACGTTGCGGTCCAGCGGCCGTCCGCCTCGCGGCAGCCGCCGATCGCGGGACTGCCTGTGCGCGGCCGCGAGGCATCACTGCGGCGGAAGTGGCACAAAGACCGATCCCCTGCCCCCGGCTGGCTCCTATCGGCGATGAGGCTGGCATACTGGTGATCGCACAGAGTGACCACAGAAACGTGTCACGCTTGCGCGTCTATTCCCGCTGGATGTTCCACAGGTAGGTGCTGCCGTCGCTGTCACCGATAGCCAGCGTCTTGCCGTCCGGGCTGAACGTGGCGGAGGCCGTGCCCTTGCCGCCAGGGTCGGTGATGACGGCGACCTCCTGCCCCGTGGACAGGTCCCAGAGATAGACCTTGTCGCTGTCGCCGCTTACCTCAGCCAGGAGTTTGCCGTCCGGGCTGATGGCCATTCCGCCTAGGCTGGTGCGGCCCGGGATGGGGACGGTGCCGGCCAGACGGTGAGACGGGATGTCCCAGAGGTAGACCTTGCCCGCCCCGGCGGTGTCGGCGAGCGTCTTGCCATCCGGGCTGAACACTGCGAGATTCGCGACACCGCCGGGGCTCTTCCAGGTGGCGATCATGGTCCGCGTCACGGTATCCCACAGATAGGTCCGCCCGCTGGTGTCGTTCACGGCCAGGGTGCTGGCGTCCGGGCTCAGCGCGGCCCCGGCGGTCAGGTCTATGCGGTCGGGGTCGGTGAAGGTGAGCTGGTCTCCCTGGGTCGAGTCAGTCAGCGCGATTCCGTCGCGGTTCGCGTCCACGCCGATCACCGTGTCACCTCCGGGACTGATCAGCAGGAAGAGGGCGTTCAGCCCGGGCAGGGTGCCTATCCGGTGATGTGACACGATTTCCCAGACATAGGTGGCGCCAGCATGGCCAGCCATCACCGCGAACCGGCCGCCGCGGTCGAAGGAAGCGGTGGCGATGCCCTGATGGCCGGGATCCCTCAGGGTGGCGGCGACGTGCCTGGTCGCGATGTCCCAGAGGTAGGTGCTCCCGCTGGCGTCGACGGCGGCTATCTCGTCGCCCGGGACAAATCCGGCCGAGACGACGCCCTCGCCGCCGGGATCCGCGAGCCGGGCGGCGCGTGTGAGCCTGGCAGGTGCGCTAGCCGGAGTCGGCCGGTTTGCCGCTCCGCTGCCTGTGGAGTGCGTGCCGGCGCCCGGGGAACCGTGCGATGCGGGGACCACGAGTATGGCCGCGACGACCCCTGCCAGAATCAGCACGATGCCGGCCGCCACCGCAACCCCCGGGTACCAGCGCCGGCGTTGACGCCGTGGAGGCACCGGGTTACCGCTCACCTCATCCCGTACAGGAGCGGCCGGCACGGGAACCGCCGTCTGCGTCGACGCTGCGGCCACCGAGCGTTCCGGAGCCGTCACCGCACCGGTGATTGCGGCCGGGCCGGCAGCCTGGGCCATGTAAGACGCCACGCCGAGGGCTTCCCGCAGCGCCTCGGCGAATTCCCCGCAGGTGCCGAACCGGTTCTCCGGAGCCTTAGCCAGCGCTCGGACGAGGACCTGATCCGTGGCGGCCGACAGGTCTGGACGCTGGGCGGAAACCGGTGCCGGGGGCTCGGACGTGTGCGCCAAGAGCACCGCCAAGGGCTCGTCGCGCGGAAACAGCCGCTGTCCGGTGAGGAGCGTGAACGCCACGCACGCCAGCGCGTACTGGTCCGATCGCCCGTCCACCGCCCGGCCGGAAACCTGCTCAGGTGCCGAGTAGTCCGGCGTGCCGAGGAACTGCCCGGTCCCGGTCAGGCCAACCGACGACAGCACGCCTTTGCTCAGCCCGAAATCCGATAGGTACACGTGATCGGGACGGCCGGGCCTGGTGTCCACCAGAATGTTCGCGGGCTTGACGTCGCGATGCACGAGGCCGGCGGCGTGCGCAGCGTCCAGCGCCGACGCCACGGGGGAGATGAACGAGGCCGCCCGGTGTGCCGGCAGCGGTCCTTCGCGGCGAATAACCGCGCGCAGGTCCCCGCCCGCGACGAACCGCATCGCGATGAACAGCACGCCGTCGGCCGCGCCCGCCTCGTACACCGGGATAATGTGCGGATCGTCTACGGCTGCGGCCGCGCGCGACTCCCGGAGGAATCGCTCGCGGAAGTCCTCATCCGTGGCCAGCGCAGGTATCAGCACCTTGAGCGCGACCGTCCGGTTCAGCCGGCTGTCACGCGCGCGGAACACCACGGCCATCCCGCCGGCGCCGATCCGCTCCTCCAGAAGGTAGCTGGCCAGCCGCGAGCCCCCGTCCAGCCGGGCTAGGATGACATCCGCCCGCCCGGGTTCCTCTCCGTCCACCGTGCCTCCCCAGACGCTACTGGCTTTCCGCGAACCATTGCCCTAGTTGCGGCCACCTCTGTATGCGGCGGTCGTGTCCGCATGTCACGAACCGTTATGCGCCGGCAAAGCCCGCACCGCCCGTCACATCACGCTACGCGCGCAAACGGCCGCTATCGAGCCTCCATGCGCGGCTTTTTGGTTGAAACGCAAACCGGCAGCGGGCGGTCGCAGGGTCGCCGGCCGATGTGGATGCCCGGCAACCCGGGGGACGCGTGAAACCGGCTTTCGGTTTACACCGGCTTCCATTGAGCCTTGGCTGCAAACAGGGCCGGGTGCGGGCTGTCAGAGTCCTGACCATTGGCCAAGTTCTAAGCGGTAAGAGTTGATTGCGGGCCTTCCAAAATGAGCGCATCCCAGTCCGGCGGCCAGCCAAGGTCCGATGCATCTGCCGCGGCCTGTGCCTTTCGGCAGGCCTCAGCTACAATGGTCCTGGTCGCCTCGACCAGGACCGGGCAACTCGACACGCTCGCCCCTGATCTTGATGTTCGGCGCCGGAGCGTAGCGCCGTCCAAAAGCCTCACCATCCTGGTCCAACTCGCCGGGACGTGGGATGACGTGTTTGCCGAGCCCAAATGCTCCGACTCGGCTGCCGCCCTGGATTGTGCTAACAAGAGTGTCTATCTGACGGCTGAGCCGACAATCTTCCTGGAATGCTTTCTCGACTTCTAGCCAACTCGCCAACTGCTGGAGTTGTCTTAGATGGCGGAAGTCCCAGCCGTCGATAGGGCGTGCGAGGTTTCTGAAGATTCCATCCGGATCATAACGGCTTCAGAGACCTCGGTCACGTCGGCAAAGGATATCTCTCAATTCCTGATGGCTAACAGTCCTTAGATGTCAAATCAGCCCTTGGATGTCAGATCAGCGCCGAGTCCGGCACACTTGCGGTCGCTGGGTCAGGTGCCCAGAGGCGGAAGGTAGGTTCGTCTCCGGAGTCTCAGGCTGTCTCAGAAGTTACGCCACAGATTGCGGCTTAGCGGTTCGGGCAAGCTTCGCAATTTGGCGCATATCAGATGGACGCAATTGCAGACGAGCGAGCTGAGCAAGAGTGCACACACCCGCCAAAAAGTACAA
>JBEKCN010000380.1:0-4937 GCA_050014855.1 Streptosporangiaceae bacterium
CGGTGCCGAGCAGGCCGATCTGGCCGAACGGATCCTGAACGATGCCCCGCGGCCGGTCCGCGAACTGCCCGCCGCGGACCTGGAAGCGCTCGATCGCATCCTCACCAGCCTCCTGGGCCCCGGGGAAGCGTGAGAATCTAGCCGCCCACCGCAACGGCGGCCACACCAACGGCGCCCCACGGCCACAACGACCGCCCACCGCCATAGTGGCCGTTCGCGGCAACGATGGAACCGTGGCGGGGGGAGCGGCGTCCAATCCCCAGCACGGCCAGTCAGGGGGAACTTCCTTAAGTACCCATGGCCGGGGAAACGGAGAAGACGCATGCTTGTGCCGCGCAAGCGCACGTCCCCGGCGGGCGGACGGTCCCGCGTGGCCTTCCGCACGGTCCCGGCCGCGGCGCTCGCCGTGGCGGCCGCCGCCACGGTGGCGGCCTGCGGGAGCAGTTCCGCGACCGGAACGGGGGCGAAGGCCGCACCGAGCTCGACGGCGAGCGGCAACGTGGCCGCCAGCGGGTCAGAGCTGTGCGGGGCGGCGACCAAGGTGGACAGCCTGACCGTGCAGCGCTCGGACGCCCTGCCCGGCAACCATGCGCGGTTCACGTTCCCCGCCACCGAGAAGGTGAGCAGTGCGCCGCGGACGCAGTCGGTGGTGCAGAGCCTGTGCGCGCTGCCGCCGGTGGCCCACATGCAGGTCGCCTGCCCCGCGGACTTCGGCATCACTTACCGGCTCACGTTCGTGGCCGGAGATCACCAGTACGCCCCGGTCACCGTCAGCGCGGCCGGCTGCGAGATGGTGCACGGCCTCGGTCAGGTACGCCAGATCAAGGCCTCGGACCCGGTGTGGCGGCAGCTCGGGGTGGCGATCGGCATCCCGCACCCCAACCAGGCAACGTTCGCCGGGACGACGGCCGGCGCCCAGGCAAGTGCCCAGGACGGCTAGGCCAGCCGGGTAACCTCGACGGTCACCTCCATCGCGACGCTGGGCGCGCCGCTGTAGATGCCCCTGAGCGGCGAGACGTCGGTGTAGTCACGCCCGCGGCCGAGGACCACGTGCCGCTCGCCGACCGGCGCCAGGCTGGTGGGGTCGACCGGGACCCATTCCCCGATCCAGTATTCGGCCCAGGCGTGGCTCTGGCCGGCGACGGTGCGCCCCGGCAGGGCCTTGGGGTCCGGGTGCAGGTACCCAGAGACGTAGCGGGCCGGGAGCCCCGCCGCGCGCAGCAGGGCCACGCTGATGTGCGCCATGTCCTGGCATACGCCGGACCGGGCCGCCCAGGCTTCCTGCGCGCTGGTCTGCACCCCGGTCGAGCCGGGCTTGTAGGCCACCCGGTCGTGCACGAGCCGGACGATCTCGCGCGCCGCCTCGTCCGGCTCGGCGCCGGCCACCCAGCTGGTGACCGCGGCCGCGACCTCGGGGTCCATCGCGGTCCGGGGGGTCTCGGCCAGGAACTCCAGGACGTAGCTGCTGGCCGCCTGCTCCCGCAGGTCCGGCCAGGCCAGTGGCGGCTTGGCCGGCTGCGGCGCGGTGGTCTGCACCGTGGCGCTGGCCTGCACGAGCAGTTCGTGGTGCGGTTCCTGGATGTCGAAGGAGCTGACGGTGGTGCCCCAGTAGTCGCGGTAGGTCCAGATCGGCGCGTTCACCCCGGTCCGGACGCTGGTCGCGAGGACCGTCTGCCGCGGCATGGTCGGCGGGGTCATCCGGGCCTCGTTGTAGGAGGCCCGGGCCGTGCCGCTGTAGCTGACCCGCGTGGTGTGCAGGATCCCGATCCGCCAGCTCACCGTAAGCCCTCCTGCGCCCAGGCCACCGGGGCGGCGTAGGAGAAGTAGCGCTTGGTGATCGCCTCGTTGGCCTGCATGCAGGCGCCCTGCAGGGAGCTGACCAGCCCGGGCAGCTCCGCCTCGACCTGATTGGGATCGGCGTACTCCAGCCGCATGCGCAGCTGCCCGATCGGCCGCCGGGCCGGGTCGCCGGTGCCGGAACGGGCCTCGTCCTCGGGATCCAGCGCCAGCAGGCACTGCTCCGCGGTGGACAGGGCGTGCAGCACCGACCGGGGGAACAGCCGGTCCAGCATCAGGAACTCGGCCACCTGCGACGGCTCACTGGCCCAGCCGTGGGTCCGGATGAACGACTCGTGCGCGCCGCAGGCCTGCAGCAGGGTGAGCCAGCTGAGCTGGTGCCGGGAGCCGGACATGCGGGCCAGCAGCAGCCGCGCGGTCATGTCCACCCGCTCCAGGCTCCGGCCCAGGATGAGGAACCGCCATGCGTCGTCATGGCTCATCGTGGACTCGGCCAGCCCGAAGAACAGCGCGGCCCGCTCGCGCACGTAACGGAAGTAGACGTGCGGGCCCAGCCGCTCGGCCGAGCGGCGGTGCGAGGTGAGGCCGAGGCCGGTCACGTTCAGGCATTCCCACATCTCGCTGGACACGACGTCCCGCACGCTGCGCAGGCCGGCCCGTGCGGCCAGGATCGCGCCGGCGATCGCGCTCGGGCTCTTCGGGTCGTAGGCCAGCCGGGACAGCGCGATGCCGATGTCCATCGGGCCGTCCTCCGGGGCGGGCACGCCGAGGATGGACAGCAGGGCGCGGCAGTCGGCGTCCTCGTCCACGTCCGGGTCTTCCAGCATGTGGTGGACGTACACGTCCAGGGTGCGCGCCGTGTCGTCGGCCCGCTCGACGTAGCGGCCGGACCAGTACAGGATCTCCGCGATCCGGCTCAGCAGCCCATCGTCGCTCATTGGTCCTGCCCCTGGAACGGGTCGCTCTGCCGGTCCCGGAACAGGCCGCGCGGGGCGGCCGGGGCCGGGGCGGGGGCGAACGCAGGGGGCTCGGGCCGGTCGGGCGGCTGGCTGTCCCCGGACATGACCCAGGTGTCCTTGGAACCGCCGCCCTGGCTGGAGTTCACCACCAGTTCCCCCCGCGCCAGCGCGACCCGGGTCAGGCCGCCGGGCAGCAGCCAGACATCGTTTCCGTCGTTGACGGCGAACGGCCGCAGGTCGATGTGGCGGGGCTCCAGCCGTTCCCCGATCAGCACCGGTGACGTGGACAGGCTGACCGGCCGCTGCGCGATCCAGCCGCGCGGGTTGGCGGCCACCGTGCCGTGCAGCTCGGCCAGCGTCCGCTCGTCCGCGCGCGGGCCGATGACGATGCCCTTGCCGCCCGCCCCGTCCACCGGCTTGAGTACCAGCCGGGGCAGCTCGCCGAGCACCCAGCGGCACACGTCCGGGTCGTCCAGCCGGTAGGACTCCACGTTGGGCAGCACCGGCTCCTCGTCGAAGTAGTACCGGATCAGGTCGGGCATGTAGGTGTACATGAGCTTGTCGTCGGCCACGCCATTGCCGACCCCGTTGGCGATGGTCACGTTGCCGGAGCGCGCGGCGTTGATGAGGCCGGCGCAGCCGATGACCGACTCGGGCCGGAACAGGACCGGGTCGAGGTAGTCGTCGTCAATCCGGCGGTAGATCACGTCCACCAGGCGGCGGCCGTGGGTGGTGCGGACGTAGACCCGGTTGCCGGTGCAGAACAGGTCACGGCCCTCGACCAGCTCCGTGCCCATGAGCCGGGACAGCAGGGCGTGCTCGAAGTAGGCCGCGTTGTTGACGCCGGGGGTGAGCACGACCACGACGGGATCCTGGGCGCCTTCCGGGGCGGCGGCCCGCAGCGCGGCGAGCAGCCGGGAGGGGTACTCGTCCACCGGGTTCACCCGCTGCTCGGCGAACAGGCCGGGGAACGTCCGCGTCATGGCCAGCCGGTTCTCGATGACGTAGCTGACCCCGGACGGGATCCGGACGTTGTCCTCCAGCACCCGCAGCTGGCCGCATTCGTCCCTGATCAGGTCGATGCCCGCGACGTGGACGCGGACGCCGTTCGGCGGGACCAGCCCGGCCACCTCGCGGTGGAAGCCGGAGGAGGTCATCAGGACCCGCCAGGGCACCACGCCGTCCGCGAACACCTGGCGGTCGGAGTAGACGTCGGCGAGGAACGCCTCCAGGACGCGGACGCGCTGCCGCACGCCGCGCTCGATGAGGTCCCACTCCATCGCGTCGATCACCCGCGGTACGAGGTCCAGCGGGAACGGCCGCTCCTCACCACCCAGGTCGAAGGTGACGCCGCGGTCAGTGAACACCCGCGCCAGCTGGTCGGCGCGGAAGCGCAGCTCGGCCGGATCCATCGGCTGCAGAGCGCTGATCAGGCCGTCGTAGGCCGGGCGCGGCTCCCCGGGTCCCGAGAACATCTCGTCCCAGGCCTCCGCGGGCTGATACCCGTCGAAGATGTCCGCCACGACTTCACCGTACTCAGCGGATGTTCCGCGTTCGTTACCGGGCATGACGGAAGTGTTTCACCGGCGTTTCCGGCTGGCCGGCTGTTTGACCAGCGCCGCTACGGAAAGTGACGTGGTCCGCGGAAGCTGGACGGCGGGAGCACAAGGAGGCGTGGATTACGAGGGGCACGGCAAGCAGGAACTGTACGAGCGTGCCGCGGCGCTGAACGTGCAGGGCCGCTCGCGGATGACCAATTCCTAGCTCGCCGAGGCGATCGCCCGCAAGCAGGACTAGGCGGGCCGGGTGAGCCCGGCCGGGCCGCGCGGTTGGGCGGGAATCAGCCGCCGCAGCCGCAGGCCCCGCCACAGCAGCCGCCGCCTGACGGAGCCGGCGCGCCGGCGCTCCGGCCGCCCACGGCGACCGTGGACAGCAGCTTCACCGTGTCGTCGTGGCCGTCCGGGCAGGCACACGGCGCCGAGGACTCGCTCATCGGGCGGGTCACCTCGAACGTGGAGCCGCAGGCGCGGCAGCGGTACTCATAACGGGGCATGCCAGCCAGCCTAGGTCATCGGCGCTGGCCACGGGAGGACCCGGCGGCAGCGTCGTCGTCGCTGGTGTGCCCGGAGTCTCCGTTGGCCTGGGCTGGGGCGGCGCTGCCGTTCGTTCCGTGACGGTTCG
>JBEKCN010000381.1:0-4921 GCA_050014855.1 Streptosporangiaceae bacterium
GTGAGCTGGCTGAAGATCGTGCTCGGCATTTTGCTGCTCCTGGTCGCCGTCCGCCAGTTCCGCGGCCGTCCGCATGACCAGGAGCAGGCGGCGATGCCCAAATGGATGGGCGCTATCGACAACTTCAAGCCCCCAGCCGCGCTCGGAACGGGCGCCTTGCTCGCGGGCGCGAATCCGAAAAACCTGCTGCTCGCGGTCGGCGGCGCAGTAGCCATCGCGCAAACCGGGATCGACGGGGCTCAGCAGGCCATCGCCTACCTGATCTTCGCCGTCATCGCCACCATCGGGATCGGCGCGCCCGTGGGCATCTACTTCGCGCTGGGCAAACGATCCCAGGACATCCTCGGCAGGCTGAAGGACTGGATGGGCCAGCACAACGCCGTGATCATGTCCGTCCTATGCCTGATCATCGGGGCCAAGCTCATCGGCGACGCCATCAGTGCCCTGACCTGAGCCCCAGGGATATCCCGGCTCGCCGTGCCGCTGCTACCCGACATGTCCAGTCAGGCAGGTTGATCTTGTTCCTTACAAAACTGGCGCGGATCCCCCGGACCGGCTTCAGAGCGCGGAAGGTCGCCTGGCCGCCGTAGAGTTACTGCGTGGCAGATCCGGCAACCTACCGGCCGGCCCCGGGCTCGATCCCCGAGTCGCCCGGGGTCTACAGGTTCCGTGATGCCCGTGGGCGGGTCATCTACGTGGGCAAGGCCAAGTCGCTGCGGCAGCGACTGAACTCATACTTCGCCGACTTCGCCAGCCTGCACCCGCGCACTCAGGCCATGCTCACCTCGGCGGCCGGGGTCGACTGGACCGTGGTGCGCACCGAAGTCGAGGCGCTGCAGCTCGAGTACTCCTGGATCAAGGAGTTCGACCCCCGGTACAACGTCAAGTACCGGGACGACAAGAGCTATCCCTACCTTGCCGTCACCATGAGCGAAGAGTACCCGCGGGTCATGGTCATGCGGGGCGCGAAACGCAAGGGCACCCGCTACTTCGGGCCCTACTCGCACGCCTGGGCCATCCGGGACACGGTCGACACCCTGCTCCGGGTCTTCCCCGTCCGGACCTGCTCGGCCGGGGTGTTCAAGCGGGCCGGGCAGATCGGCCGGCCGTGCCTGCTCGGCTACATCGGGAAGTGCTCGGCGCCCTGCGTGGGCCGGGTCAGCGAAGCCGAGCACCGCGAGCTGGCCGAGGACTTCTGTGACTTCATGGCCGGGCAAACGGCCCGCTTCATCCGCCGCATCGAGATCGAGATGATGGCGGCCGCGGCGGCCGAGGAGTTTGAGCGGGCCGCCCGGCTGCGCGATGACATGCGCGCGCTGGAGCGGGCCCTGGAGAAACAGGCCGTGGTGCTCGGCGACGGCACCGACTGCGACGTCATCGCCCTGGCCGAGGACCAGCTCGAGGCGGCCGTGCAGATCTTCTACGTCCGTGACGGGCGGGTACGCGGCCAGCGCGGCTGGGTGCTCGACAAGGTCGAGGACGTGACGGCCGGGGAGCTGGTCGAGAACTTCCTCGGCCAGGTGTATGGCGACACGGCGGTGAACGCGGCGACCGACACCGCCAGCGGGTCCGGCGGCGGCAGCCCTGGCAGCGGGGTGCCGCGCGAGGTGCTCGTGCCCGTGCTGCCGCCGGAGCCGGGCCCGGTTGCCGAGTGGCTGGCGGGACGTCGCCGCGGGCCGGTCAACCTGCGGGTACCCCAGCGCGGCGACAAGAAGGCCCTGCTGGAGACCGTCGCGCGCAACGCTATGCAGTCGCTGGCGCTGCACAAGACACGGCGGGCCAGCGACCTGACCACTCGGAGCCGGGCGCTGCACGAGATCCAGGAAGCGCTCGGCCTGGATGACGCGCCGCTGCGGATCGAGTGCTACGACGTGTCCAACCTGCAGGGCACCAACGTCGTGGCGTCGATGGTCGTGTTCGAGGATGGCCTGGCCCGCAAGAGCGAATACCGCCGGTTCAGCATCCGCGGGGACGATGGCACCGACGACATCTCCTCCATTCACGAGGTCATCAGCCGCCGGTTCCGCCGCTACCTGGAAGAACGCGAGGAGACCGGCGAGCTGGACGTGCTCGGCGATCCCGAGGCCGACGAAGATCAGGATCCGGCCGAACGGGACGCGGCGATGCGCCAGCGCAAGTTCGCCTACCCGCCGAACCTGGTGGTGGTCGACGGCGGCCCGCTGCAGGCCGACGCGGCCTGCCGGGCGCTGACCGAACTGGGCATCGAGGATGTCGCGGTGTGCGGGCTGGCCAAGCGGCTGGAGGAAGTCTGGCTGCCGGGGGAGGAGTTCCCGGTCATCCTGCCGCGCAGCAGCGAGGGCCTCTACCTGCTGCAGCGGGTCCGGGACGAGGCGCACCGGTTCGCGATCACCTACCATCGGCAGAAGCGGTCCCGAGGCCTCACCGCGAGCGCGCTGGACAATGTGGCCGGGCTTGGCCCGGCCCGGCGAGCGGCTCTGCTGAAGCGCTTCGGGTCGGTCAAGCGGCTGGCGGCGGCGACGCCGGAAGAGATCGCCAACGTGCCGGGCATCGGCCCCCGGCTGGCCCAGACGATCACCGCCGCCCTGCACGAGCCGGCCGTTGCGGCCAGCCCGGCCGGTCCCGGAGCCACGCACACCACGGGGGAGGCGTCGTGAACCCGGTGCGGAAACCGGTACGCGAGCACGGGGCGGCACTGGGGCCAGAGGACCAGGCTATTCCGGACATCGTCATCATCACGGGCATGTCCGGCGCCGGTCGCAGCACGGCGGCCAATGCGCTGGAGGACCTTGGCTGGTTCGTGGTGGACAATCTGCCGCCGGGGCTGTTGCCGACCATGGTGGACCTGGCCGAGCGCTCGAACGGCGCGGTACCGAAGATCGCCGCCGTGGTCGACGTGCGCAGCCGGGCCTTCACCACCGACCTGAAGTCCTCCATCGATGGGCTCGGCGCGCGCGGCGTCGCCCCGCGGATCGTGTTCCTCGAAGCGGGCGATGACACCCTGATCCGCCGCTTCGACAACGTGCGCCGGCCGCATCCGCTGCAGGCCGACGGGCGGGTGGTGAACGGGATCGCCGCCGAGCGCGCGCTGCTGCGCGACGTGCGCGGCGAAGCCGATCTGGTCCTGGACACCTCCCGGCTGAACGTGCACGAGCTGCGCGGCCGGATGCGGGACTTCTTCGGCGGGCGCTCGGTCGAGGGACCCCGGGTCAGCATCGTCTCGTTCGGCTACAAGTACGGGCTGCCGGTGGACGCGGACCTGGTGGTCGACTGCCGGTTCCTGCCGAACCCGCACTGGATCCCGGAGCTGGCCCCGATGACCGGCCTGGACGCACCGGTGCGGGACTACGTGCTGAGCCGGCCCGGCGCACAGGAGTTCCTCAGGGCCTACACCGAGGCACTGCAGATCCTGCTCGAGGGGGACGAGCGGGAAGGCAAGCACTTCGTGACGCTGGCCGTGGGGTGCACCGGCGGCAAGCACCGCAGTGTGGCGATTGCGGAGCACCTGGCGGCGCGGCTCGGCGAAGAGGGTCCTTACGCCTCCGATGTCCAGGTCACCCACCGGGATCTCGGGCGTGAATGAGAGGGGTTAGGTGACTAACGGGGCTAAAGGGGTGGCGGCGCCCAGGGTGGTCGCGCTGGGCGGCGGGCACGGGCTGGCTGCGTCGCTGTCCGCGCTGCGGCGGGTGAGCGGGGACCTGACCGCCATCGTGACGGTGGCCGACGACGGCGGCTCCAGCGGCCGGCTGCGCCGCCAGTATGGCGTGCTGCCGCCTGGCGACCTGCGGATGGCGCTGGCCGCGCTGTGCGGTGACGACGAGTGGGGCAACACCTGGAGCCGTGTCGTCCAGCACCGGTTCGGCGGCGATAGCGAACTGTCCGGCCATCCGATGGGAAACCTGCTGATCATCGCGCTGTGGGAACTGCTGGGGGACGCGGTCGAGGGCCTCGACTGGGTGGGCCGGCTGCTTGGCACCCGTGGCCGGGTACTGCCGATGGCCTCGGTCCCGCTGGACATCGTGGCTGAGGTGGAGGGGGCCGACCCGGCCCGGCCAAGGGAGATCTCCCGGGTCCGCGGTCAAGACGCCTGCGCGTCCACCGCGGGCCGGGTCCGGTCGATCTCGCTGCTGCCGGATGATCCGCCGGCCGTTCCGGCCGCGGTCACCGCGGTCCGGGAGGCAGACTGGGTGGTGTTCGGCCCGGGGTCATGGTTCACTAGCGTGCTACCGCATTTGCTGGTGCCAGAGCTGGCCTCGGCGCTGCGGGACACCCCGGCCCACCGCCTGGTGGCGCTCAACCTGGCACCGCAGCCAGGCGAGACGGGCGGTTTTTCCCCGCACAAGCACCTGGAGGTGCTCGCGGGACATTCGCCGGGACTGGCGTTCGACGTGGTTCTCGCGGATAGCTCGGCCGCCCGCGGCGAAGGCGCCGCGGCGGTCCCGGATGGCCCGCTGGGGGAGCCCAGCGACGACCCGGTGGCCGATCTGGAAAAGGCCGCCGGTCTCCTGGGCGCCCGGCTCGTCCTGGCGGACGTGGCCATGGCGGACGGGACACCCCGGCATGATCCATTGCGGCTGGCCAAGGCTTATGCGGATATCTTTAACGGCTGCGAGAGCGGATGACACCAGCTAGGGCGGCCTACAGGGCGCCATGGTAGTTAACGGCCAGCCACGGGTGGCTACGGACAGACGGGCGGACAGGCCCGACCGGACGCGATCCCGGCCTTCTGGGCCGGGCGAGCGCCCGGTGCGGCGGCGAGAACCACAACGGGTTGCGGACAGACGGGCCGAAGGCCCGACCGGACGCGGCCCCGGCCTTCTGGGCCGGGCGAGCGCCCGGTGCGGCGGCGAGAACCACAACGGGTTACGGACAGACGGGCCGAAGGCCCGACCGGACGCGGGCCCCGGCCTTCTGGGCCGGGCGAGCGCCCGGTGCGGCGGCG
>JBEKCN010000382.1:0-4921 GCA_050014855.1 Streptosporangiaceae bacterium
CCCGCCGCGCCGCCTCCCGCTAATCCTCCGCCCCCGCTCCCTCCGCACCAGCCCGCCGGCCGCCTCCGGTTGACCCTGGCTCGCGCCCCCATGGGTAGAGCCGGTCCCGTGGACGCGTAGGCTCGATAGGCGATGACTTCTCTCCGGGTGCTGGCCGCTTTGTCGGGCGGCGTTGATTCGGCGACGGCCGCCGCACGGGCCGTGGACGCGGGCCACGACGTGACGGCGGTCCATCTCGCGCTGTCCGCGAACCCGAGCTCCTACCGCACCGGGGCGCGGGGCTGCTGCACGCTGGAGGACTCCCGCGACGCCCGCCGCGCCGCCGACGTGATCGGCGTCCCGTTCTACGTCTGGGACATGGCCGAGCGGTTCCATCACGACGTGGTGCAGGACTTCGTGGCCGAGTACTCCGCCGGCCGCACGCCCAACCCGTGCGTCCGCTGCAACGAGAAGATCAAGTTCGCCGCGGTGCTGGACCGGGCCATGGCCCTCGGCTTCGACGCCGTCTGCACGGGCCATCACGCCCGGATCGAGGACGGCCTCCTGCGCCGCAGCGTCGACCAGGGCAAGGACCAGTCCTACGTGCTCGCGGTGCTCACCCGCGACCAGCTCGCGCACGCGATGTTCCCGCTGGGCGACACCACCAAGGCCCAGGTCCGCATCGAAGCCGCGCAGCGCGGCCTGGGCGTGGCCGACAAGCCCGACAGCCACGACGTGTGCTTCATCGCCGACGGTGACACCCGCGGCTTCCTGACCAGGCACCTGGGCGAGGCCCCCGGCCCGATCGTGGACAGCTCCGGCGCGCCGCTCGGCAGCCACGACGGCGCCTACGCCTTCACCGTCGGCCAGCGCCGCGGGCTGCGCCTGGACCGCCCCGCCGAGGACGGCCGCCCCCGGTACGTCCTCGACATCGAGCCGGTCACCCGCACCGTCACGGTCGGCACCGCCGAAGAGCTCGACGTCCGCGACATCACCGCCCAGCGCCCGGTCTGGACCGGCTGTGACCCGCTCACGACGCCCCGCGAATGCGGGGTCCAGCTCCGCGCCCACGGCGAGGTCTACCGCTGCGAGGCCCGCCTCGACGGCGACGCCCTCCAGATCACCCTGGCCCAGCCCGCCCGCGGCGTGGCCGCCGGCCAGACCGCCGTCCTCTACGACGGCGACACCGTGCTGGGGGGTGCGACTATTTCCGTAACGAGGGCTGCGCGGCCGCTTCTCAAATTATGAACTCGGTAGCGGCAGCTGGCGGTTCGCGAGATACTTTGGCCTGCTAATTCCAGCAAACCCGGCTCGGGGCTTGCCCGGTTGACAGCCGAAATGCCGCCAAGTTCACCAAGGGAGAGCGGTTAATGCTGCCCACGGCCCAGTGGACCACATTCGACGTCAGTGAATTGCTTCTGCCGGACTGGAGCGTGGACGTACGGAAAGCGGCGATCAACGCCGATTTCAGGAACTTTGCCCGCACTCCCGTCCTTTCCCGCGAGGCCGGTGATGTACAGCACGTCCATCGCGGCCGGGTCCATGCCGATCAGGTGCAAAACGGGCTCCCCTGGCTGTTCAAGCTCTACCGTTCTGATTTCCGGGAACTGGCGGAACGCGTGGAAGGCGCATCGGTTGTGACCGCACGCGACGACCGCTATGGAGTCGTCCTCAATGTGCAGCAGGGGCCGGATATGCGGTTCGAATGCCACGTCGACTCGAATCCGCTCACCGGCCTGCTGTTCTGCACCGATCATGGTCCCGGCGAAGGCGGCGAACTGGTCTTCGGGCACGACAGCTCGGCCGCCAGCATGACGGAGATCGACAGGTCATGCTCGGTGATCAGGCCGCAGGCGGGTCACCTTATCTTCTTTGACGGCAGGCACAACCCGCACTATGCGCGCTCGGTTCGCCTGACCACGCAGACCCGCATCGTCGCCGTCATGAACTTCTACACCGCCTCGTGCCCGGAATCGATGCGTCCCACCGCCCTCAATCGCCACCTCTACGGCGACGAATGACGAGGTGGCGTTAACGCGGGCTGCTTAGGGCGTCATCCAGTCCGTCGCGCAAATCGGTGACCTGCCGGTACTGACGCTGCGGTGCACTGGTCCCGCTGATCAGCCGCGAGACGAGTTCCGTGCCGTACAGCAGGACCCCGCCTCCCAGGTAGCTGACGTCGGACAAGCTTGTCCGCGTGCCCTGGCGGCCGAACTCGTACCGTCCATCTCGCCATCCGGTCACCTCGTCCCAGACCAGCGCTCGCTCGCCGGCCGTCGCGGGAGAGGAGTACACGATGGTCGCGTCCCGGGGATCGCGCGGATCGAGCCAGCTGCGCGTAACCGGCACGCCAGCGTTGGCGAGCGACCACACGGCAGCCGTTATGTAGGGGCGCGTGCGGTCGATCCAGGAGTCTGGATGTGGCTGCGGGAACGCGTCATTGTTCATGACTATGCCGTCCTTCGGTGTATCGGCCGCTGTCGGCCATCAATTTGACAGGAACCACGCCGGTAGACCGCCACATCAAGCCCTGACGAGAGTACCGTACGCGGCGCAGAGCAGTTATTACTGGCTTATCGGCTCGGCCAGCCGTTCGCCCACTTCGCCAACATTTGTGACAAACTCGTTCCGGTCCGCAGGGAATACCGTTACCGTAAGCCGGAATGGCGCGGGACCCGTCTTGCCTTCCAGGCCGTCGGCGAAGCCTGTCCGGTAAATAACCACGACCGGTAGCCGCCCACTGTCCGGCAAGCCGAAAAACCTGGCTTCGTCGTCGCCGGGTGGGCGTACGACCATCTGATCCCGCCAGCCGATCTGAGTGATCCCCAGTTCTTTCTTGAGGTAGACAACGACGCCTTCCTTGATATCTTCCTTGGCGCGCAAACGCTGAGCTCCCTGTTCGACGTATCTCATCGGGTAATACGTCGTCAGGGTGGACCAGGGGACCTGATTGAGAAAGCGTTTCTGCCGCCGGACGATGACACCCGTCCCCTCCGGAATCTGCAGCAGTCGCGCGATCAG
Organism: Streptosporangiaceae bacterium; assembly: GCA_050014855.1. GTDB lineage: Bacteria > Actinomycetota > Actinomycetes > Streptosporangiales > Streptosporangiaceae > Bog-532. The sequence continues at coordinate 3,001 of JBEKCN010000382.1, forward strand.
GCCCTCGGCGAATTCAGGGGTCACGTCCGGGGTGCTGGTGCTGGGCGTCATGTCCCGTTCGAGCGCCTCGCTCAGTGCGGCACTGCCCTCGCCGGCGCTGAGTCCCTCCTCCTCCGTCTGCCAGTCGCCAGAAAGCGTCGTGACGAACGGTGGGATCTTCTCGCGCACATACGTTCCCTGCCCGGACCGAGCCTCGACGAGGCCTCGGTTGATGAGCCACCTGATGGCTTCCCGAACCGTGTTGCGGGAGGCACTGTACGTCTCACCGAGACCCTGCTCGTTGGGCAGTCGCGCCCCCGGGGACAGAGTTCCAGACTCGATCTGCTCACGTAGATCATCAGCAATGGCGCGGTACAAGGGCTCAAGCATGCTCCCCCAGTTGGACTCAGCAGCCGACGCTGCAGGAGGAATCACTTTGCGGTGGTGTGTGCAACCGGTACAGCACCGGTAGTAGGTATGGCTAGAACTATTCGGTGTATGGGCCTTGATCCTAGCACCAAGTCAGCTGCAACCCACGGCCAGGCAAAATCGTAACAAGGTCTTGTCCTGCCGTACGCCTGTAGCCAGACAAGCTGCAGCGACACACCTGAGGGCCCTTGACCTGTCCAAGCTGTACCAGCTATCCAGCTAGCTAGGTCAGCAGGACGCAGCCATGGCCAGCGTCAGGTTGTACCGTCTTCTCCCTCTTCGATAAAAGGGGTTTCGATTGAACGGGGCCGGGATATACCGTAAGTACCGGGGGTTGGTATAGCTCCTACCCCTCGGAAAGTAAGTACTAGGTTGACAGTTGGTCTAGGTGGCACAGCGGGCAGCCCGGAGAGGGAATGCTTCGACCAGGCCGCTCGGGCCAAGCTCGGGATCGCGGCGGCGTGACTCAACGCCGCGGGCGCCAGGGCAGCACGAGTTCGGCCCGTCGCTATGACGCGGCGAGGCGGCGCTCACCGCAGTACACCGAGGCCGGCAGAACGGTACCGGCGGCATCTTGGAGGCCATGATGGCCGGTGACGTCGCAGCGGTGATAGGCGTCGCTATGGCATTTTTCCTAATTAGCATCGCCGCGGGGATGGCGGTGATCGCCGCGCCGGAGCAACGATCGCATAATCCCAGATGGGAAAGCTGAGTGGCGTGATCGAACATCGCGGCTTCTTCGCTCCTGCAGTCAGGCCCGCACATCGGCCTCTTACTGCATGCGGGCTAAGCGACCTCTCCATCACCTCCATCAACTTCTAGCAGCAGAACATCGCCCGGGACGAATGCAACCGCCCGGGTACACGCTCTCGTAACCAGCCGACAGGATCCGTAGCGAGGGCGACGCACGAGTGACAGGGCGGCGAGGTAAGCCGCTGGACCTCTGGAGGCCGTCATGGCCGGACTGCTCATAGCCATCTTGATCGTTCTGTTCGCGGCGGGGTTCCTTCTCGGGGCGCTGCTGGTCATCGCAGTGGGTATCAACGCCGAGGACAAGGCCGCCATAAAGCGGCTGGACGGGTCGATTCTGCTGCACGAAGACGCCCGCGGGTCCCTGTCTCGTGGTGTGCGCCGGTTGTCCGGGGTCGGTCAGCGCAATGGCCCGAGGCCAATTCCCGGTGACAAGCGGCGCGAAGACCGGTAAGCGCCGGCCTCAGAAGTTTGATAGCGGGAAGCCGGTGGCGGCCAGGACCGCCACCGGCGAGACTGCGGGAGGCCAGATGGCCGATGTAGTCCTTATCGGAACTGTGGTTTGTATTTTTTTCGTCGCAGGTTTCGCGGTCGGCGTCCTCATCGTTGTCGGTGTCGTCGGACGCTGGAGAAGCCGTGAGTGAAGCTGTGATGCCGATCGTAACCGGCGGGCCTCCGGGGTTTCAGATGATCACGACACGGGGGTATCCTGATGAGCGCCAATCACCGCGTGCCTCGCTGTACCTGTCCGACGGAGCGAGCA